>CAJXUO010000381.1 GCA_913061425.1 uncultured Lutibacter sp. | reverse complement strand
GATGTAGAGAGGTCTCGTGGGCTCGGAGATGTGTATAAGAGACAGATGTAACTGTAAAAAAATCACAAAAAGAATTATTTCAATTCTTATCCAATCTTAAAAATTTCGAGCAATTAATGCCTGAAAATATTGAAAAATTTAAAGTAGATGGTGATTCTTTTATTTTCGGATTAAAAGGAATGCCTGAAATTCGATTAGTTTTAAAAGAACAATCTGAATTTAATCAAATAGTCTTAGGTGCAGCAAGTAGTAAACTTCCATTTACATTAACTGTAAATATTGAAAACATTGATACCAATACTGCAAAAGCAAAACTTGATTTTAATGGAAAATTCAATGCAATGATGGCGATGATGATTAAAAAGCCTCTTCAGAAATTTATAGATACACTTTCTGAGAATATAGAAAAGTTGTAAGCGCTACTTTAAAAACGCTATTTCTTTTAAATTGAATTGACGTATATATTCATCTTCTAATTCTACTTTCAATTGACCTTGTTTAGAAATACCAATAATTTTTCCCATAAATAAATTATCGGTTACCGTACTCTTGAACATTGAGGGTACATTCAACTTATATAACTTTTCAAGATATAATTTATCTATTAAGTTAAAGTTCTTATCATTTAAAACAGAAACATATTTTTTAATTGAAACCACAAGTTTTTCAAGTAAATCATCTAAAATATAGTCTTCTTTAGAAACCAACTTCATAGAAGTTGCATTTGGAAGGTTATTAAACACTTCTTGATTTACATTCAATCCTATTCCAACTATAGATTGATGGACCTTTGCCTTTTTGACTGTGTTTTCTATCAAAACACCACATATTTTTTTCTGTTCTGCCAGAATGTCGTTAGGCCATTTTATGTCAATTTTTTTATCTAAAACTGACGCTAAAAATTCATGAATTGCCAATGATATAACTTTACTTATATAGAACTGATTCTCAACTTCTAAAGGAACAAACCTTATCAATATACTAAATATCAAGTTTTTACCAATTTCAGACTCCCAAACTGATTGCATCTGCCCTCTTCCTTTGGTTTGGCCATCAGTAATAACAACAGTAAGGTTTTCAACATCATTTTTATGACACAATTCTTTTAAAAAAGTGTTTGTAGAACCGATGGCATCAAGTTTGATTATCTTCATATATATATTATATTACAATCGTTATTTTTATAGGCGAATAACCATAAAAAAATAATAACTTTGTAGCAAAACTAAACATTTTTTAATGGCTAATAAAAATTCGAATATAGATCTATTAATAACTACAATAATCAAGGGTATAGAAGAAGTAAAAGGTTCTGAAATACAATTATTTGATTTAAGAGAAATAGAAAATACAGTTACAGATTACTTCATTATTTGCAGCGGAAATTCTAATACACAAGTAAGTGCAATTTCAAATTCTGTTCAAAAAATAGTTAGTAAAGAAATTAAAGATAAACCTTGGCATATAGAAGGTGAAGGAAATGCTGAATGGATTTTAATGGATTATGTGAATGTACTTGTTCATATATTCCAAAAACCCATTAGAGAATTTTATGATATTGAAAGTCTTTGGGGAGACGCAAAGATTACTGTAATATCTGAATAACAACATTAAATTACACTATACAATTTATATAGATGAGTAACGAGAAAAACAAAAAAGACATAAAAGAACAAGGTAAATTACCTAAATTCAGTTTCTACTGGATATATGCTATACTATTTGCATTAATTTTAGGATACCAACTGGTTCGTGGCGTAAGCAATATTTCTGAAGATCTTTCAGATAATGATTTCAATACAATGCTTGTTGAAAATGAAATTGAGAAAATTACTATTGTAAATGGTGATGTTGCGCAAATCATTTTAAAACCAGAAGCCTTAAAGAAAGAAAAGCACAAAGAAACTAGTAAACCATCATTATTAAAAGATTCAAGTGCTGCACATTATGTTTATAATTTTGGTGATTTACAAAATTTTGAAAATGAATTAAATACCTGTCTCTT
>CAJXUO010000380.1 GCA_913061425.1 uncultured Lutibacter sp. | reverse complement strand
ATACCTATCTTGCATTAACGGAATGTTGCTTTCTTTAGAAGCGCCAGCAATTAATTTATTAGGAATATATTCTTTATTTATTTCGTTTATTTTTTTCAAGGCATCTTTTCCAGAAACAGCAATTTCATAATAGCCTCCAGCATAATCAGTCATTAATTGTAACCAATTTGCATAATTTGAAGAATATTCAATAGCCTCTGACTTCACATTATTGAGCATTTGCTTACTCGTTTTTTCATAATGAGTATTTGCGTAATAGAGACTTAATTTAAATAAATTTTTTGCCATTATTGAATTCGAAGCCGGAATTACATTGTCGTGAATTTCCATTTTTCGTGCAATTAATGCTTTGTCTTCATCTGAAGTAAAGAAAAATAAATTACTCTTCACATCATAAAAATGATCAAAAGAATAGTCCGCTAATTGCTTCGCAGTATTTAGCCAATTTTCATCAAGAGTAATTTCATATAATGATATAAACGCATCAATCAACGTAGCATAATCTTCTAAATAACCGTTGATGGTGCTTTTTCCATTTTTATAATTATGGTTTAATCCACCGTCTTCTCTTAATTGATTTTGAATTAAAAAATGAGCATTTTTCAGCGCCATTTCTTTGTAGTGTTCATTCCTAAACACACGATATGCATCTATATAACCTTTTAACATCAACGCATTCCATGAAGTTAAAGTCTTGTCATCCAATCTTGGACGTTCTTTTTTACTTCGCTCTTTTAATAATGTTTTTTTCCAACTTTTCACTTTAGACTTTAGTTCTGTAAGGTCAAGATTATATTTTTCGGAGATAGTTGTATCGCTTTCATTTCTGATAAGCACATAATTCTCTTTCTCCCAAAAGCCGTATGAATTGACATTGTAATACTCTTTAAATAATTTATAATCATCATTCAAAAGTTCTTTCAACTCATCTTTGGTCCATACGTAAAATGCACCTTCTTCCAGTTCACCATGCGCATCCAAACTATCGGCATCTAAAGAAGAATAAAAACCATAAGAATCATTCATCAATTCTCTTTCTACAAACGCTAAAGTTTCTTCAACAATCTCTTTATACAATTCATTTTTGGTTGCTAAATAGGCATTTGAATACAAACTCACTAACTGACCATTGTCGTATAGCATTTTTTCAAAATGTGGAACATGCCATTTTTCATCTACCGAATAACGTGCAAAACCTCCTCCAATTTGGTCATATATTCCGCCATACGCCATTTGAGTTAAAGTGGTATTTGTATATTCTAAGAGTTCTTTATTTTCTGTTTGATATGCATAACGCAGTAAGAAATCATAATTTGTAGGCATTGGAAATTTTGGCGCAAAATTATTTCCTCCAAGTTTGAAATCCATTTTAGATTTCCAATTTTCAATGGCAGTTTCAATATCTGATTTTGTAAAAACAGCAGTATCAGTATTTAAAGTAATTAACTCTGAATTTTTAACACCTTCAGTTAGGCTTTCAGCATATTCAATTGTTTTTTCAGGATCAGATTTGTATAATTCAGCAAGTTTCGTGAGTAATTGCATCCAGTTGTCTTTAGGAAAATAAGTTCCGCCATAAATAGGTCTTCCGTCAGGAAGTGTAATACAATTTAAAGGCCATCCACCTTGTCCAGTCATTAACTGTACTGCGCTCATATATACTTGATCAATATCAGGTCGTTCTTCTCTATCAATTTTAATATTGATAAAATTATCATTCATCACTTTGGCAACATCTACATCTTCAAAACTTTCGTGTTCCATTACATGGCACCAATGACAAGCAGCATAACCAATAGAAATGATGATTAATTTATTTTCTTTTTTTGCTAATTCTAACGTCTCATCATTCCACGCATGCCAATCAACTGGATTATGCGCATGTTGTAATAAATATGGGCTTGTTTCATTAATTAAATCGTTGGTATAGGCGTGTTTTGTCATCTCTTTGTCGGTTTGGCTTTTACAACTAAACAAGAAAAATAATAATAGGATAGATATTGTGAAAGTGCGAAGCATA
>CAJXUO010000379.1 GCA_913061425.1 uncultured Lutibacter sp. | reverse complement strand
AGATCATATTGCACCTGCGTTAAATAGTTGTGGTGATGATGCTACTCTTAAAGAGGTTGTAAGGTGCAATGCAGAAAAAAATGCTGATGTACTCTATGATAATTCAGCAATTATAAAAGGAGCAGTAGCTGCAGGTAACTTAAAAATTATTCCTGCATATTATAATTTAGATTCCGGACTTGTAGAATATGTTTAATTTTTTTTTGTGCAATTTAATTATCGTTTTATAAACTTCCTTGTAGTTGTCCCATCTTTTGAAGATAACTTAATAAAGTAAGCGCCAGGTTTTAATTTAGAAATATCTATGTACTTTTTACTATTAGAAACTGAATCTACAATTAGTTTTTTTCCTAATAAATCAAAAATTGTAATTGCTAAATTTTGAGGTGTATCAATATTTAAAATAGTTCCTTTTGTTGGATTTGGATATAATTTTATTTCCGACAAGTTGTATGAATCTACACTCAAAGTAGAATAACAAGTCCAAATTAAATCGTCTATAGAAACTCGATCAGTATTACCAGACTTATCTAATTTAATAATTACGTTATTAGGAATGTCAATATCTAAAACTGTTGTAGTTTCTTCAGTGTCTGAAAAAGGAATTGATCCAACACTTATATCATTTACAAGTAAATCAAATGTTCCACTTCCCCCTCCAAATATTCGTTGAGTTGTAACGGTTAATTGTCCAATTCCGTCAGTAAAAGATGGAGAAGTTAATATTCCATCTCTAACTGTTATTGCATTACCATTTAGCGATTGATCAGTTCTTGCATCTGTTGCTTCCCACATTCCAGTTCCACTAGTATCGCCAGTCCAAGTTCTAGTTGCATAACTTGCTTGACCAGAAGGGATATTAGTGAAAGTTTCAGTAACACACGTTGATCCTCCAGAACCTCCAGCAATTGTAGTACCATTAACAGCACTACTTTGTGCCGACATATTATTTTCAGCATCTTTTGCAAGTACAGTAAAACTATAAGTTGTAGAAGCAGAAAGCCCAGTAACTGTATGAGAATTAGTAGCAGATGACGTATTATATGTACCATCAACATAAATATCATATTCAGTTACGCCTACATTATCTGTAGATATTGACCAATCTAAACCTATAGTCGAACTTGTTTCGTTGCTTACGCTAAGACTCATAGGAACAGATGGGTCTTCAGTATCAGTATTTGGATTCCAAATTACATTTACCCATTCTGGATGATTTATAAAAGGATTTGCATTTCCTTGATAATTGTATGCAGCATTATTTCTATCAATCTCTTGTTGATTAACTGGGTCGTTGGTATGCCAAGAAATGAGCAAGTCTAAAAACCAATCTTGATACACTTGATTGCTTGTTCCATTTAGCATTCCAGCATGACTCCAAGAAGCAACTTGATTTTCATAGCGAGTAGCAAAATATAACATAGCTCTTGCAATATCACCTTTAAACTCATCAATCGGTTCAAAAACAGTTCCATTATAACTTCCAAACGTATTTGGGCCAACTTTTGAACCATTAGTAGAAGTCCAAGATGGACTACTTACTTCTCCAAATGCAAAACTACCTCTTCTATTATTTACATAGCCATCAGAGGGAATAACATGATGAATATCATTTCTCATAGGAGAAGCAGAACTATAAACAGATTGAGGCATTAAGTGCTCTCTATTATAGCAATCATTTTCTGAATTGTAATTTCCACAATTATTATTTCCATGTGTATAGAAGTATGCGTCTGTTCCTGTAGGGTTTTCAGAATAAAAATCCAAAACCGAACCGTCATTCTCGTAATAATTGTCTGTATGAGTTGTTTGGTATCCAGTATAAAGACTTCCATACCCTTGGTCACTATGACCATTTGTAATGATTGTGTTTAGTTGTGTTTTTAATGTATATCCACTTCCTGTTGCAGTATCATAATAATTAGAGGGTATTTGTGCAACAGCACTTAGGCTAATTAATAATAAGGAAAGTATTAAGTCTGTCTCTTATACACATCTCCGAGCCCACGAGACCTCTCTACATC
>CAJXUO010000378.1 GCA_913061425.1 uncultured Lutibacter sp. | reverse complement strand
GAGACAGAAACTATCTTTTTTTAACAAAAAAATACTTTTTAAAGTCTTAAATTTGTAATCGTTAATCCTTGTTTCATAACAAATTGAAAATTACTCACAGTATTTCTAAGTTTTATCCTCACAAAAAATCAATTCTAACGATTGGAACTTTTGACGGTGTTCATTTAGGCCATCAGAAAATCTTGAAGCATCTTATTAAAACTTCAAGAGATGAAGGTAAACAGTCTGTTTTATTGACCTTCTTTCCACATCCTAGAATGGTTTTACAAAAAAATTCTAATATAAAATTGATTAACACAATTGAAGAGAAATCTCAATTGCTAAAAAAAATTAATCTAGATGAACTGGTAATTCATCCTTTTGATAAGGCGTTTTCTCGATTAACAGCTTTAGAATTCGTTAGAGAGGTTCTTGTGAAAAAATTCAATATTTCAAAATTAATTATTGGCTACGATCATCATTTTGGTAAAAATAGAGAGGGAAATTTCGAACAATTACAAGAATATGGCAACATGTTTAGTTTTGAAGTTGAAGAAATTTCAGCAAAATCTCTCAATGATATTGCAATAAGTTCAACAAAAATTAGAGTTGCATTAAGCGAAGGGAATATTCAAAAAGCGAACAACTATTTAGGCTATAATTTTTCACTTTCTGGAAAGGTAGTTTCAGGAAATAATCTTGGAACAAAATTAGGCTTTCCAACGGCTAATATTTCTATTGAAGAATCTTATAAATTGATTCCTAAAACTGGAGTTTATCTAGTGAAGTCTGAAATAAACAACACGCTCTTTTTTGGAATGATGAATATTGGGAATAGGCCCACGATTGATGGGAAACATCAAACTATTGAAGTTAATTTCTTTAATCTTGATAAAGATTTATACGATACAACTATTAATGTTGAGTTGTTGAAATTTCTTCGAGACGAGCAAAAATTTGAGTCAATAGACGCTTTAAAAAATCAATTGAAAAAAGACAAACAACTTGCTCAGTCTATTATTAAAGAGGGATATTAAGAGTCAACTATATTTCTGCATAAAGCTTTTTACACCCGTTTTCGCCCTTTTGTTACTTGTTGGGTGCAAGGTGAAAACCACATAATTATTAAATAACATCAATAAATGAAACGCTAATACTCGATTAAGTAACTACAATTTCATAAATTTGCGCATTCAAAAAAAGCACAAATTAAAGAATTATGTTACAAGTAGCGTTTATTAGAGATCACAAAGAAGTTGTATTAAAAGGACTAGCTAAAAGAAATTTTGCCAATGCAGAAGTTGTTTTAGACACTGTTTTATCTACAGATGAAGATAGAAGGTCTACACAAACTCAATTAGATAATATCCTTGCAGAATCTAATAAACTTTCAAAAGAAATTGGAGTTCTTTATAAAAATGGTGAGCCGCAAAAAGCAAACATTTTAAAGCAAAAAACGAGTCAACTCAAAGATGATTCTAAGGTATTGATTGAAAAACTAAGTCAAAGTACTGAAAAACTACAAGAATTGCTATATCAAATTCCAAATGTACCCAATGAAATAGTACCTGCCGGAAATAGTGAGGATGATAACGAAACAATTTTTGAAGAAGGCGCAATTCCTACATTACATGAAGGTGCAATTCCTCATTGGGAATTAGCAAAAAAATACGACATTATTGATTTTGAACTTGGCAATAAAATTACTGGCGCAGGATTTCCTGTTTATAAAGGAAAAGGAGCGAGACTACAGAGAGCATTAATTAATTATTTTTTAGATAAGAATACGGCTGCTGGTTATACAGAAATTCAAGTACCTCATTTGGTAAATGAAGAATCTGGAAAAGCAACAGGACAATTACCAGACAAAGAAGGGCAAATGTATCATGCAGGAATTGACAACTTATATTTAATTCCTACTGCAGAAGTCCCAGTAACAAATATTTACCGTGACGTATTATTAAAAGAAGAAGATTTTCCAATTACAAACACAGCCTATACTCCTTGTTTTAGGAGAGAAGCAGGAAGTTACGGAGCACATGTAAGAG
>CAJXUO010000377.1 GCA_913061425.1 uncultured Lutibacter sp. | reverse complement strand
CTACACCTCTCTATTCGTCGGCAGCGTCAGATGTGTATAAGAGACAGACTAATAATAGTATTTTTGTCATCATTACATTAAAACAGTTACCACCTTCTTGAAATAAACACGAATTTTCTACTATTTTTTTAAAATTGTTTTATAGAGCAGATATGAATTTTTTAAATAAAATTAAATCATATAATTTATAATATTAATTATTTTTCCCTTATTTTCCCTTAAATTTTTTAATCCTTTAACTACATGAAGCAGCAACGACTCTTATTCATATTTATTTTTTTCATTTTTTTTCGATTGAATGCTCAAGTTACATCTTCAGAAAAACTAGTAAGGTCTACCACAGGGGTTTCAGGTTCATCTGAAATTATTGCTGCAAATAACAAAACATATGTTATACAACAAAGTATTGGGCAGGCAAGTGCTATAGGTACATTTAACAATGTAGATTATATTCTTCGCCAAGGTTTTATACAACCCAATGTATTGGCTAAAATTATAGATAAAGACATTCCTTTAAATTTGGAAGCCATTATATACCCAAACCCTTTTGTAGAAAGTGTTACCATTTCCTTTTCAGAACAAATTACAGACAAGGTAGAAGTCGTTGTATTTGATGTTTTAGGAAGAGTGGTTTTCTCTAAAAACTATAATGCTGAGCAGAACTTACAAGTACAGTTTAACAATCTTCCGGTAGCCAATTATATTTTAAAGGTAACGGCCAACAACAAACAATTCATAAAAAATATTATTAATAAATAATCAATAATTAAAGCTTTCATAGCTTTTACATTTTAAAAAAGAACATCAAAACACCATTCTTATGAGAAAAATTACATTAATGCTACTGCTATTAACAGCAACCATTGCCACTGCACAAGAACTGTATGTAGAGGGCGGAAAAACAATGTCATCATTTGACTATAAGAACTCACAAGGCAATAGCCTAGATAATTTACAAGCAACAGCGCATAGTTTTATGGCCATAGGTTACAGAAACCAACTACTCATTAAAAACCTTCACCTATCATTAGGTGCAAGTTATGCAGGTTATGGCGCTATTGGGAGTGATGATACCGTAGGGAATTATATGGAATGGGATGTAAACTATTTAGAATTTAATACCGGATTAGATTATGAACTTTTTAAAGTAAAGAAGGCTAAATTTTATATAAAAGGAACCGCTTCTGTAGCGTTTTTATTGCAAGGGACTCAAACACTTAACAATATGGTGATTGATTTAAAAAACAGAGATGATTTTGATAAAACCTTGTTTGATTTTAGAGCCGGTTTTGGTTTTTCACACCCAATATCAGAAAACCTTTCTTTTTATGCACACTATATGCACGGAAGAAATTTAAAACTGAAAGAAGGAACAGTAAACACTGCAGATCAAGAAGAATTGAGAATTGTAAGTGATAATATAAGTTTTGGATTGTTAATTAACATTTCAAAAAAATAAAATTAAAAAATTAATAGAAGCGAACACATAAAACAAGCAATTATGAAAAGAGTACTACTTATAGTTATATTACTAATAACTGCATTCCAAGGATTTTCACAAACCAAAGGAATTAGCTACCAAGCGGTAATATTAAGTCCAGATGCCCAAGAAATTCCAGGAGTAGATGCCCAAGGGAATATATTAGCAAACAGTGCTGTATCCATACAATTTACCATTGTAGATGCAGCAGGAAGTGAAGAATTTCAAGAATACCACACAACAAGTACAGATAGGTATGGTATGATTAACTTGTTGATAGGGAATGGGACAACAACCTACAATAGTTTTAATAACATTGTTTGGGATGGTACTACCAAAAAATTAAAAGTTGAGATTGATTTTACGGGAGGAAGTAATTTTAGCCCATTAAGCGAGCAAAATCTAATGTATATGCCACACCCGGCAACCCAAGAAACAACACAATTAATTAATGATAATTTTGCAGCTATTGCCGCAGTACAGTTGGATGTTGATGCAAACGAAATAGCAAGTGATGCTGCCGATGCAACATTACAAGCAGACGTAGATCAA
>CAJXUO010000376.1 GCA_913061425.1 uncultured Lutibacter sp. | reverse complement strand
ATATTACAAGGAGTATTAGCACAAGAGCAGATGAACTAACTGTACAAGCTAAAGAGTTAAGTCAATTGAACGTGATTACAAGTAAACTCTCTAATTTGTCGCTACAACTGTATGGGAATTTACTTAAAACTGGCTATGTAAGAAATGATGATGAATTACAAAAAATAAATTCTTATTTTAATTCAAAACTTCCTAAATACAATTTTAAAGACTTGGGTTTCCGAGAAAAACTATGGTTATATAAAGCTCATTTATGGCAAAGTATTTTGACCCAAAATTTCTTGCAGAGCTATAAATATTCTAATAAATGGGTAGAGTTATTTAAAAATAGTCCTAAAAATATAATTATACATCCAGTATTTTATCTAAAGGGTAAAAACTACTTATTAGAAAGCCTGTTTTTTGTAAAGCATGTTACAAAATTTAAAACGGTTCTAAATTCTTTTGAAAAAGAGATAGAATTAAAAAAAATTCCTAAAAATACAAATACCGAAATACTTATTTTTCAATATCTATACGCTAATAAATTGCACTTACATTTTTTGGAAGGCAATTTTTCTGAAGGAGAATATTTAGTAGAAATTATAAACAAGAAAATTATAGAATATCAGAATAGATTAGACAACCATCATATTGTAGTACTCTATTATAAAATGGCTTGTTTGTATTTTGGAATGGGTAAAAATAATGAGTGTATTAACTACTTGAATAAAATTATCAATTCAAAAAATATTCATGTTGCAGAAGATTTACAGTGTTTCGCTAGAGTTTTAAGTCTTATTGCTCATTATGAATGTGGTCTTGACTATAATCTAGAGCAGCAATTAAAAGATACATATCGTTATCTATTAAAAATGGAAAATCTTCAAAAAGTACAAAAGGTATTTTTAGAATCTATTAAGACGCTAAGTGATGTATATCCTCATGAAATTAAAAAAGAGTTCAATAAAATTCACACAAAGTTGAAAGTTTTTGAAGATCATCCTTATGAAAAAAGAGCTTTTTTATATCTAGATATTCTTTCTTGGTTAGAAAGTAAAATAGATAACAAGCCTATTTCCGAGATCATTAAAGAAAAGTCTAAAAGACTTTTCTAAATCATATTTAAATTAATCACTTCTTGATTTGTCAAAGGTCTGTAATGACCTCTTGGGATATTTTTCTTTGTAAGACCAGCAAAAATCACACGATCTAACTTTACAACAGCATAACCAAAGTGTTCAAAAATCTTACGTACAATTCTATTTCTACCTGAATGAATTTCAATTCCAATTTCTGTTTTTGGCTGACCATCTACATAAGAAATAGCATCTACAAAGACCATTTTACCTTCTAAAACAAAATTTGCTGCTATTATTTGTAAATGTTTTACATCCAACTTCTTATCTAATGAAGCGTGGTATAATTTCTTTACATTATGCTTTGGATGCGTTAATTTTTTAGCCAATTCACCATCATTGGTAAATAACAATAAACCAGTTGTATTTCTATCCAGTCTTCCAACAGGATAAATACGTTCTTTGGTTGCATGGTCTATAATATCCATCACAGTTCTACGTCCTCTTTCATCATCCATCGTAGTGATGTAATTTTTCGGCTTATTCATTAAGACATAACGTTTAGTTTCCATTGATAATGGCTGACCATCAAAGCGAACAACATCATCAGTCTGAACTTTGTAACCCATTTCTGTGATTGTTTTACCATTCACACTAGCATTACCAGCAGCAATGTACACATCTGCTTCTCTACGAGAACAAACACCTGCATTTGCTATGTATTTATTTAAACGAACTCCATCTGCAACATTCTCTTTCTTAGGAGTAGTGCTTGGTTTCTTTTTAAAAGTTTTAATGTTTTGAGGATTAACACGAAAATTTTTAGTTTTCATATTTGGATAATCCTTCTTTTTAGAAGTTTCTTTTTTCTCTTTTTTAGCGTGTCGTCCTCGCGACGAGTTTTCTTTTGCGGCCATTATAAAAAATTTTGTGTAAAGGTAGAACTCTGTCTCTTATACACATCTCCGAGCCCACGAGACC
>CAJXUO010000375.1 GCA_913061425.1 uncultured Lutibacter sp. | reverse complement strand
GGTATAAAACATCGTATTTATTAGACAATAAGCAAACCGCAAAGGGATTGGCTAAAGATCGTTTTACTAATTATAAAAATCAGCCATTAAAATATACGTTCCCTAATCATTTTAC
The DNA here is from genome assembly GCA_913061425.1 of uncultured Lutibacter sp. Lineage (GTDB taxonomy): Bacteria > Bacteroidota > Bacteroidia > Flavobacteriales > Flavobacteriaceae > Urechidicola. The sequence goes on along the minus strand of CAJXUO010000375.1, from coordinate 1,924 downwards.
AGGAAAACTAAAAGATACTATTGGTGTTTCCAATAATCGTCCAAAAGCAGCAATATTACGTGAGAAAGGGTCAAATTCTGAGCGTGAAATGGCAAATGCAATGTATTTAGCAGGCTTTGATGTTAAAGATGTTCACATGACCGATTTAATTTCTGGGCGTGAAACTCTAGAAGATATTCAATTTATTGGCGCGGTTGGTGGCTTCTCAAATTCAGATGTATTAGGTTCTGCAAAAGGTTGGGCTGGAGCATTCTTATATAATGAAAAAGCAAATACAGCACTAAATAATTTCTTCAAAAGGAAAGACACTTTATCAGTTGGTATTTGTAATGGCGCACAGTTGTGGATGGAATTAGGATTAATAAATCCTGAGCATCAAGTTCACGGAAAATTAACTTACAATGACTCTCGTAAACATGAAAGTTCATTTACATCAGTAAAAATTCAAGAAAACAATTCAATAATGCTTTCTTCTTTAGCAGGAACTGAATTAGGTGTTTGGATTTCACATGGTGAAGGTAAATTTAGCCTATCAGAATCTGAAAAAAAGTATCATATTGTTGCGAAATATGGATACGAAGGTTATCCAAATAACCCTAATGGTTCAGATTTTAACACAGCAATGATGTGTGATAAAACAGGTCGCCATTTAGTAACAATGCCACATATTGAGCGTTCTACTTTCCAATGGAATTGGGCTAACTACCCAAAAAATAGGACAGATGAAGTTTCTCCTTGGTTAGAAGCTTTTGTAAATGCTATAGAATGGATTAATTCAAATGATTAACTTTATTTTATTACATTTTAGAAAAATAAAAAATACCAATTTAAAAAAGGTTGTAAAATTTATTTACTACAAATAAAACAATTTGTAAAACCTTTATTATTTTGTATTTTGCACTACACAATAATAAATTCACAATACATGTCGGTTGAAATTACAAGACTTTTTGATTTTGCATACTATCAATTAGAAAAATACAACTTAGAAACTGCTTTTTCTGTAAAAAAAGATGGTGAATGGGTTAAAACTTCCTCAAAAGAATATATAGACAAAGCAAATTCAATTAGCAGAGCATTATTAAAATTAGGTATTCAAAAAAACGATAAAATAGCCGTAATTTCTTCTACAAATAGAACTGAGTGGAATATTATGGATATTGGCGTTTTACAAGTAGGCGCTCAAAATGTTCCAATTTACCCAACAATTTCAGCAGAAGACTATGAATATGTTCTAAATCATAGTGAAGCCATTTATTGCTTTGTTTCTGATAAAGAAGTTTTAGAAAAAGTAAATAAGGTTAAAGGAAAAACAAAACTGAAAGAAGTATATTCTTTTGATCATATTAAAGGGTGTAAGCATTATTCAGAATTATTTGAGTCTGGCAAAGACACTAGTAATCAATCTGAAGTTGACAATAGAAAAGAGAATGTATTACCAAGTGATTTAGCAACCTTAATTTATACTTCTGGAACTACAGGAAGACCTAAAGGTGTTATGCTATCTCATCATAATATCGTTTCAAATGTGTTAAGTAGCGAAAAACGTGTTCCGTTGGATTATGGTAAATCGAAAGGGCTAAGTTTCTTACCTGTTTGTCATATTTTCGAGCGAATGATTTTATATCTATATCAATATTGTGGCGTCGAAATTTATTTTGCTGAAGGCGTGGAGAAATTGACTGAGAATGCACAAGAAATTAAACCAAATGTAATGACAGCAGTTCCAAGACTGTACGAGAAAATATACGACACGATTTATACCAAAGGAACTGAACTTAATGGTATAAAAAAATGGTTGTTCTTTTGGGCAATAGATCTTGGTTTAAAATATGAGCCTTATGGAGCGAATGGTTGGTGGTATGAAAAACAATTATCGATTGCAAGAAAATTAATTTTCACCAAATGGCAAGCAGCATTAGGA
>CAJXUO010000374.1 GCA_913061425.1 uncultured Lutibacter sp. | reverse complement strand
AAAACTTTATTAAAAACTTAAAAAAAAAAAGCAACCTCACGTCTAAGATTGCTTTCTCGCTATACACGGTTTTACCTAAAAACCTTGTTTCTTACATATATTCATTTAGTTATGTTAAACAAATCAACAAATAGATTATTCAACTGCATCAATTCGCATAGAATTATCAGTCGCTAACTAATAAAACTGTGTGTTAATTTCTTGGTAAAAAACAATACCAATCGCACTAATTACCGCAACAGTTGCAGGCAATGCAGCTCCAAACCCTAAATCAACAGTTAAAGTAGTATCTGCTCCTACCACACCTCCTAATGCAATCTCATTAGTAAACGCAATACCATTCACTTCATTTTCAGTTACATTTGCAGGCTCATATGCTTTCAAACTGTTGCTATATGTATAATCACTCAACACGGTTGTATTTAATACCAATCTAAAATGCGTTGCCCCTTCAGGAGCATTGATAAAATTATCAGTGCTAAAATCCAACACCGTCCAAGTGGCTATACTTCTATTTGCATCCAATGTTGGTGAATCATAAGGAGCATAAAATATGGAGTTAAGAGGAGCATTTAGATTAAATTCAAATCCTTCTAACAATACCTTATTTGGAAGAAATTCAAAATTCCGCTTCCCTCTTAATCCTGCACCAACAGAATTAACACGTTTCATTATTTTTACAATTCTACCAACAATGTTAGTTCCGCCCATTGTTTTGATAATGCTTGCAAATCCTATTCGCAATGCCTTTTCAATAGTTGCAGATGCACCAAACTCAGACATATTCTCACGAGTTCGTTTAAATGCAGGATCAGTTTCGATGCGTTTCTTATCTACGCCTCCTGTGGTTCTTACGATTGATTGTCCTTCTTGTTTATAAAAAGTCAAGCCTCCTAATGAGCCTTCTAACTTAATAAATCCTTTTTGCTTTGCCATAATTTTAAATATTATGAACTCGCTTATTTTAGCAATTTTTATTTTTTATATGAAAAAACAAACAAGTTCTGATTAAACATTATTTTCACTTTTGTGAAAACTCTAATCAAATAAATTTTCATTACGTCTAGAATCAACGAATCAAAATTTGATGTACTTTTTGTTTTTAGGTAAGATACTTTCGTATAGCCCTTTTAAAACGTGCTATTTATTTTGTATAGTATTTTATAAATGTTAAAATTTTATTAATACGTTTTCAAAATAGTCTTTTATTTTTCATCTTAAAGCAAAGCTGTCTATTGTCAATATTCAACCTAAAGAGTTGGTCTTTACTTAACCCTTACTCCATAGATACTTCATAGGTACTCCATAGGTAGTTCGTGTTTAGTTCACCAGAGTCCGTGTTTAGCTCGTGTTTTAAGTTTTATATAGTATCCATTCAGATAAAATCATTCCACACACATTTTGCGCCACTACTTCTGCCCTACCTCAAAAAGAGTGTTCCATTAACATTGTAAAAAAACTAATTAGAAGAAAAAAAATAAAAAGGATGTTGTGTTTAACTTCGCTTTTACCAAAGCAAAGTAACATAATGCGGTACATTATAGTACATTTTATAGTAATTCCTGTATAGCCGTATTTTAGGCTATTTACACATAATATCAGATATAACGTCTTTAGACTTATATCGACAGATAATATGTTAAAAGGAATTACGGCTTATGAACTTCTAGATTTATTTGTAAGTTATAATGATGTTATGTTAAATACCCCAGAAGCTTTCGTTTTTATAAGATTAATTGGAACTTGGGTCTTTAAACTATTATAAGGTTTGCTTCGCTACCAATCACTTTATTGTTTGTTTAAAATATAATTGCTGATGCAATCATTTTTAAAACTCAATTTGCAGCCGGCTTGCCAATGCCAAAATAAAAGTTAGCCTTTTGCTATGTTAAAAATCGCGTATTCGATAAAATGTACAGAATAAAAAAAATATGAGATTCTCGTGGATTGCCACAAGAGTATAAATTTTCCCTTGCTCAATTCCTAGCTTAAAAATTTCTATACACTTGTTACTGTCTCTTATACACATCTCCGACCCCACGAGACCTCT
>CAJXUO010000373.1 GCA_913061425.1 uncultured Lutibacter sp. | reverse complement strand
CTCCATAAGTCCTTAAGAGTAATTGAATAAGTTTCTTTTTTGATTTGTTGTTTTCAAGATACTCAAAAACTTTATTATTTGAGATTATAAATTTAACAGTAGATTTTCTATTATAACTTTCATCAAGCAAAATAATACTTTCATGATCTAATGTTTTTAAACTATTATAAGTGACTACTACAGGAAGTTTATAAACTTTGCAGAAATCAGATAAATTAAACTCAAAATTCTCATGGCTTAATTCACCATAAGAGATATGAAAATACTGATTTAGTTTTAAATACACTTCTTTAATAAACTTGACAGACGCTATTGTTGCTTTTGTTACCTTTATTAAGTCATAAGTGTCATTTTTATTTTTTAAGACTATAGAGAACGCTTTCTTGCCATCTCTTCCACCTCTCCCAGCTTCTTGCATATAATTTTCAATGCTTTGAGGTAAATTCATATGTATAATTGCTCTTACATTAGGCTTGTCAATTCCCATTCCAAAAGCATTTGTTGCCACAATTATAGGTTTAGATTCCGACATCCAATCTTCGTAACTTTTAATTTTTTCATCCATAGTCATTCCACCATGATAAAAAGTAGTATTGAAGTTTAATTGATTTAATCGCGTTGAAATATCAACAGTTTTTTTACGTGTATTTGTATATATTATTTTTGGGCCTTTTACTTTATTTAAAATCTGCTGAAGTTTAAAAAGTTTATCTTCAACTGTAAATATTTGATACGCCAAATTCTTTCTATAAAAAGACTTTTTAATAATTGAAGTATTGTTTAATTTTAAATTATTAACGATATCATTTGTCACTTTTTCAGTCGCTGATGCAGTTAAAGCTATAATTGGAATTTCAGGATGTAGTTCTCTGATTAAGTGTATGTTTAAATAAGCTGGTCTAAAGTCATGTCCCCATTCTGAGATGCAATGCGCTTCATCAACAGCTATAAGTTGAATATTAATATGTCTTAACTTTTCTTTAATAAATTCAGATTGTAATTTTTCAGGAGATAAATAGAGAAACTTGAACCCACCAAATTGTAAATTATCAAAAATGTTTACAATTTCGGTTTCTGATAATTTTGAAGTTAATACAACTGCTTTAATACCTTTTTGAATTAAGCCATTCACTTGATCATTCATAAGGGCAATAAGTGGAGAAATGACTATGCAAATACCTTCTTGCAGTAAAATTGGTATTTGAAAACAAATAGATTTCCCGCCTCCTGTTGGCAATAAAGCAATGGTGTCTTTTTTATTTATTACCGATGAAATTATTTCTTCTTGCGGATGTCTAAAATTATCATAATTCCAATATTTTTTTAATATTTCAAGAGAATTAGACATTATTTTATAGCGAATCTAAAATGAAACTTGTTCGTTCTTCAATAGTTCCAAAAGGAACAACAAGAATTTCATACTCAAATTTCTTGTAGATATTTTCTAAAGCAATATGGATTTCAACTGCTTCCTTATAACTTTCAAACCTTTCACCATCAGAAATGTAAATATCTTCCCAAGGAGGTAATACAATTATCTTGGTATATTTATTTTCTTCACATGGTTTAATAAAAGCAACACCATATGATTGCTTGAAATAGTCCATGTACCCTAATACATCAGCAATTCCTCTATCAAAAAAAATGATATTATCTTTTAAATTGTAAGAGTCTTTAAACTGATTGATTCTACCATTCAATATCTTTAAATTAAAGCCTAATGAGTCATCAACTTTAGCAATAGGATTTGTTGATAAATCGGTAAGACTCCCTTCTTTTTTTGCTTCTAAAGTAAGTTCGCGAATAACCTCATGATAACAAAAGTAGTTTCGTTTTTCTAGTTCTTTTATTATTGAAGTTTTTCCTGTTCCAGGTCCACCTGTAATTACTATTTTTTGTTGCATATTACAAAAATAAGGGATTCAAAATTTGTTTGAGCAATTTATTAAAAATCATTGATTATAAATGTAAATTTGCATTAAAACAAAACAAGTAATTATTGGTGCTGTCTCTTATACACATCTGACGCTGCCGACGAATAGAGAGGTGTA
>CAJXUO010000372.1 GCA_913061425.1 uncultured Lutibacter sp. | reverse complement strand
ACACCTCTCTATTCGTCGGCAGCGTCAGATGTGTATAAGAGACAGATTAACAATAGCATATGGTGGTGGAACTCTCTTATTAGATAAGTGAGAAGAATCCTATATATTATTAAAATATAAACAAAAAGGCTTATCTCACGATAAGCCTTTTTTATTTTATCAAATGAATAAAACAAAATTTAAAACAATCAGTACCACTCGAATTTCAGATACTATAACTCCTGTTGGACTGTATTTGAGATTTAGAGATAGATATGCAAATACATTGCTGTTAGAAAGTTCTGATTATCATAGTAAAGAAGAAAGTTTCTCTTTTATCTGTATAGAGCCAATACTATCTATCAAGGTAGATAAAAATAAATTTGCTACGTCCCTTTATGGAAAAGAGATTGAGCGCAAAACGATAGCTTCAGATTTCTATACATTGTTTGATGATTTTACGAATAGTATAGAGTTGGACTGTGATGAGAATTTAAAGTCATATAATGGTTTGTATGGTTATACGACATATGATAGTGTTCAGTATTTTGAAACTATTAAATTAAATAATGAAGATGCTCCATCAGCAATTCCTCATATGCAATACAGTTTTTATCGATTTATTATTGCAATCAATCATTTTAATGATGAAATGACTTTGATTGAAAATGTTGAAGAAAATACGGTATCTCGCATTTCAGAAATTGAAACTATTATTAAAGCACAAACTTTTAATACTCAAAAATTTGAAATAACTGGTGATGAAACTTCTAATTGTACGAATGAAGATTTTAAAGAGTATGTTGTAAAAGCAAAAGCACATTGTAAAAGAGGTGACGTATTTCAATTAGTCTTGTCTCGACAATTTCAGCAGAAATTTAAAGGTGATGAATTTAACGTGTATAGAGCATTGCGTTCTATAAACCCTTCTCCATATTTATTCTATTTTGATTATGGGTCTTTTAAATTGATGGGCTCTTCACCAGAAGCACAGATAAAAATAAGTGCTGGAAAAGCAACGATTAATCCAATTGCTGGAACTTTTAGAAGAACTGGTGATATGTCAGAAGATATAAAGTTAGGCAAGAAATTATCAGAAGATAAAAAAGAAACTGCTGAGCATATCATGTTGGTTGATTTGGCAAGAAATGATTTAAGTAAACATGCAGATAATGTGACTGTTGAGGTGTTTAAAGAGGTGCAGTATTTTAGTCATGTTATTCATTTAGTTTCTACTGTAAAAGGGCAAATAAAAGGAAATCCAATAGAAATAGTTGGAGATACTTTCCCTGCAGGAACCTTAAGTGGAGCGCCGAAATATAAAGCAATGGAATTAATAGATACATATGAAAATCAATCAAGAGGATTTTATGGAGGTGCAGTTGGAATTATTGGTTTAAACGGTTCAGTAAATTTGGCAATTGCAATTAGATCATTTGTTAGTAAAAACAATGTATTGTATTATCAAGCAGGAGCAGGAATTGTCATTCATAGTGATGAAGAAAAAGAATTACAAGAAGTAAATAATAAATTAGCAGCGTTGAAAAAAGCGTTGCTATTAGCAGAAAACATTTAGAATGAACATATTAATATTAGACAATTACGACTCATTTACCTATAACTTGGTTCATATGGTTGAGAAAATCACAGGAAATTCCCCTGCAGTTTTTCGTAATGATGAGATTTCACTAAAAGAAATAGAGAAATACGACTTAATTATATTGTCTCCAGGACCAGGAATTCCAGATGAAGCGGGAATTTTGAAAGATGTTATTACAACATATGCAGGTAAGAAACCAATATTTGGTGTTTGTTTAGGGTTGCAAGCAATTATTGAAGTTTTTGGCGGTAAAATCATCAATATGGATGACGTTTTTCATGGAGTAGCCACAGAAATGAACGTGATAAATGAGAATGCAATTATATTTAAAAATGTTCCAAATAAATTTCCTGCTGCACGTTACCATTCTTGGATAGCATCCAATAATCATTTGCCTGAATCTATAGAGATTACGGCAATAGATGAAGATGGAGGGATTATGGCAATACGTCATAAGGAGTTTAATATAAGTGCT
>CAJXUO010000371.1 GCA_913061425.1 uncultured Lutibacter sp. | reverse complement strand
ACAGTTCAACGACCTAGTATCAATCCATTTTTACAGTCATCCCCTAATAGAGAAATGCGTAAAACTATGTTTGATGCCTATGCTATGCGTGGAGATAATGACAACGAAAATGACAATAAAGCCATCATTGAAGAGATGGTTTCATTGCGTGTAGAAAAAGCAAACTTATTAGGATACGAAACACATGCCGATTTAATATTAGAAACTGCAACAGCAAAAAATCCTGAAGCAGTACTAAAATTTATGAATCAATTATGGGAGCCAGTTTTAGATATGGCAAAAGAGGAGCGTAAAGCTATGAAAGATTTTATGGCGAAAGATGGAGTTACAGGTGAATTTAACGGAAGTGATTGGAGACATTATGTAGAAAAGGTTCGTAAAGAACGTTATGATTTTGATGAAGAAGAAATGCGGCCATACTTTGAATTCAATGCAGTTCGTAATGGAGCATTTGAATTGTCAACTAAATTATTTGGATTGACATATAAAGAATTAAAAGAGATGCCTAAATGGCACGAAGACCAACAAGTATTTGAAGTGCTTGAAGCAAATGGAAAACACTTAGGTGTTATCTATATGGATTTCTTTGCACGTGATACGAAACGTGGAGGTGCTTGGATGAATGAATTAAGAGCACAATCTAATGTTGGTGGAAACTTTGTAACACCTATCGTTACAAATAACTTTAACTATCCAAGACCAACAGAAGGTCAGCCATCTTTATTGTCATTTAGAGAAGCTGAGACGTTATTCCATGAGTTCGGACATGCATTACACGGTTTATTTTCAAACACGACCTATCAATCTCAATCTGGAACAAATGTTCCTCGTGATTTTGTTGAATTTCCTTCTCAAGTAATGGAAAATTGGATGAGTGAACCAGAAGTTTTAAAATTATATGCAAAACACTATGTGACAGGAGAAGTAATTCCTGACGCATTGATTAAGAAAATGAATGATGCAAATAGTTTCAACCAAGGATTTACAAATGTAGAGTATATGGCTGCTGCATATTTAGATATGTTCTGGCATACAATAAAAGATACAGACAAACGCGATGCGCGTAAGTTTGAAGCAGAAAAAATGAAAGAATTAGGATTGATAAAAGAAATACTTCCACGTTATAGAAGTGGTTATTTTAATCATATTTTCTCAAGCCCTGTTGGATATTCTTCTGGATACTATTCTTACAAATGGTCAGAAGTATTAGATGCCGATGCTTTCCAAGCATTTAAAGATGCAGGAAGTATATTTGATCAAGAAACTGCAAAAAAATACCGTAAAATGTTAAGTGATGGTGGTTCTAAAGATGGTATGCAATTGTACAAAGAGTTTAGAGGAAAAGAACCTCAAATTGAACCATTATTGGTGAAATTGGGGATTAATAAATAAGAAATTAATTAAATCAGAGTTATAGGATATAACACAAAAGTAGGGATTCTCTCTTCAAACTTGTTGTATAGTATAGGGTTTTAATTTACTAACAATTGTAAATGTTATATTATGGAGTTTTTAAATAAAAAAATAGGACTTTTTATGGTTCTAAGTACTATTGTAACTATAAGTTGTGCGCAAAATTTGGTTCCTGGAGGAGTTAGTGCTGGTGCAGATGTTACTTTAGACTGTTCAGATCCTTGTACGACATTGACTGCCGATTTTCATCGATCAACTGAAACAAATGCTAGATATACTGTTGAGTCTCTTCCAATGGATCCGGTTGGCGTGTCTTTACCAAGTAGTATTTCTGCTGATGACGATTATTCTGCTGCAATAGACTTGGGTTTTACGTTCTGTTTTTTTGGAGAACAAAAAACGCAAATAGTAATTGGTGATAACGGCCTAATATCTTTTAATGTTGCAGGGTATGCTGGTAGTACCTTTGCTCAATATACTGTACCTGCCAATGTTCCTAGTGGTAGTTTGCCAGTAGACGCAGTGTTTGGTGCCTATCATGATTTATATATTAATGAAGGAGGCGAAATAACATATGGTGTTACTGGAACTGCTCCATTTAGAGCATTTGTAATTAATTATAGAAACGTAGCTCAATATAGTGCAG
>CAJXUO010000370.1 GCA_913061425.1 uncultured Lutibacter sp. | reverse complement strand
ACACCTCTCTATTCGTCGGCAGCGTCAGATGTGTATAAGAGACAGATCTTTAGCTATACTCTTTAAAGTCTCGCCTTTTTTAACGGTATAAGACACGTATTTTTTTTGCTGTCCACAGGCTGTAAAAACCATTAACAAAGTCAGTAAAAAAATTAATTTTCTCATCAGTATTTTTTTGTTTATTCCCATTCAATAGTTGCAGGAGGCTTAGAACTAATATCATACACTACTCTATTAACGCCTTTCACACCATTTATTATCTTATTCGATGTTTCTTGCAAAAATTCATAAGGTAAATTCACCCAATCTGCAGTCATTCCATCAACAGATTCAACAGCTCTCAAAGCAACACATTTTTCATACGTTCTTTCATCACCCATTACTCCTACCGAATTAACTGGAAGTAAGATTGCTCCTGCTTGCCAAACATCATTATAGAGATTCCATTTTTTTAATCCGTTTATAAAAATCGCATCTACTTCTTGTAACATACGAACTTTCTCTTCAGTTATATCACCTAAAATTCTGATTGCTAGTCCTGGACCTGGAAAAGGATGTCTTCCTAATAATTCAGCATCAATTCCCATAGACTTCCCTACTCTTCTCACTTCATCTTTAAAAATCATTCTTAAAGGCTCTACAATTTTCAACTTCATAAAATCAGGCAAACCACCAACATTATGATGACTCTTAATCGTTGCACTAGGTCCTCCTGTTGCAGAAACAGATTCTATAACATCCGGATAAATAGTTCCTTGTGCCAAAAATTTCACGTTTTCTATCAATTTTGATTCATCATCAAAAACTTCTATAAAAACGCGACCAATAATCTTACGTTTTTTCTCAGGATCACTTTCTCCTTTCAATTCAGACAAAAAGCGTGCCGAAGCATCTACACCTTTTACATTTAAGCCCATTCCTTCGTATTGCTGAAGAACACTATGATATTCATCTTTACGCAACAAACCGTTATTTACGAATATACAATGTAGATTTTCACCAATTGCCTTATCTAATAATATTGCAGCAACAGTAGAATCTACACCTCCAGACAGACCTAAAACAACTTTGTCGTTACCAACTTTTTCTCTAATTGAATTTATGGTCGTATCTACAAAAGAGTCTGGAGTCCAAGACTGCTCTAATTTTGCGATTTTAACTAAAAAGTTCTTTAATAATTTAGCACCATCGGTTGAATGATATACTTCTGGATGAAATTGAATTGCATATGTTTCTTCACCTTCAATTTTATATGCAGCATTTTTTACATCTTCAGTACTTGCAATATTTGTGTAATTTTCAGGTAAACTAATAATAGTATCACTATGACTCATCCAAACTTGACTTCCTGTTGAAATCCCACTAAACAAAGCATCTGAAGTATCTACAAATGACAAGTTTGCTCGCCCATATTCACGTGAGTTTGAAGAACCAACTTCACCTCCAAAAAAGTGTGCCAAATATTGTGCTCCATAACAAACTCCCAATAAAGGTAATTTCCCTTTAATTTCTGATAAATCAAGTTTTGGAGCCGTTTCACTTCTTACAGAATGTGGACTTCCTGAAAGTATGACTGCTTTAAAATCAGCAACATCAAATTTTTCACTATTATATGGATGAATTTCACTGTAAATGTTGAGTTCTCGAACTCTTCGGGCAATCAACTGAGTAAATTGCGAACCGAAATCTAAAATAAGTACCTTGTCTTGCATGTGCAAAAATAATACTAAATTAAGAAATGCTACTAGAGTTTTGCTATATTTTTTTACCTTTAAATTTAATTAATTTTCTAAACCCATGAAGTCAACTATTCTAATTCTAACTATCTGTTTATTTACACTAAACACCTTACAATCACAGAGTATTTCTTATCAGAATACAAAAAAAGAAAAGATTGAAAAAGGCTCAGTTTTTACAAAAATTGTAAATAGAGAACTTCCTGCAACAATAGAATATGAAGATGATGAAATTATTGCTTTTGTCCCTCTAAGGCTTCAAGCACCTATACACTTATTGATTGTTCCAAAAAAAGAAATATATACAATTAATGATATTGGTAATTCA
>CAJXUO010000369.1 GCA_913061425.1 uncultured Lutibacter sp. | reverse complement strand
CTTCTATGTCTTTTATGATGTTATTATATTTATAAAAACGATGATAAGAGTTCGTAGTTCTAGCACTGGTTTTCCTTCTAAGTGTCAGCATTTGATGTTTTCTAAGCACATTAAATAAAGTATCTCTACCAACTTTAATATTGGCTTTATTAAAATCTTTATTTAACGATTTCACAAGTTTTCTTACGCCTTCTCTAGGAAGGGATTTGCGTCTTTTTCTAACAATATTAATAATCTGTTGTTCTATGTTTAAACGCTTATCAGCTCTGTTCTTATGCTTGTAATAAGCATTGCGTTTAAGTCCAAAACAATGAGTTATAGTTGTCAAAGAAGCAAATCCCTTAGACCTCTTTTTAGCTTTAATTAAGGCTTTATACTTAGCTTTTTTTTTAGTTCATTAACTGATTTATAGCCAAGATCTTCAGCTGCTACTTCAAGATAACAATCCTGTACCATTGCATCGAGATCCTTTTTAAGCAATAGTTTTTTAAGCTGTTCAATCTCTTTTTGAAGTGCTTTAATTCTAGATATTTCGTCTTTAGTTTCCACTTTTACTCTGGTGTTCATTAAGTCTTTACGATTATACTTTTTAATCCACACATTTACTGTTGTAGGTGCAATTGAGTAGAGTTTACAAAGTTCGCTCTTTGTATGTTTTCCGATTGTAAGTTCGGCTAAAATTTTTAATTTAAAAGGTTCACTGTAACGTCTAATTACTTTGTCATTTCTGTACATAATGTTTAAAATTATGTAGCCTTATTTCAGGACGGGTCAAAATTAATGCCAACGGCTTCGTGTATGATGACGTAGCTGACGATAGGAAGCTATGCATTATACACAATGTTATAGGTATACCTTATTTTATTAAATAATCTTCCAATTGAGAATCTAAAGACTTTGCTTTGTCTTCATTGAATCCGATTTCACTATACAAAATATTGCCTTCATGATCTACTAAATAGAAAGTAGGATATGCAGGAATCTGAAATAGTCCAATAGAATCACGATCCACAAATAAAATTGGATATTCAATGTTGTTTCGCGTCAAGAAACCAGGCATTCGATTTAAGTCTTTTTCATTGTAATTGAAAGGGTTTACACCGACAACCTTTAACCCTTTATCACCATATTTCATATGCAATTCATTTAAGAGGGGAATCGCTTTAATACAGGGCGGACAATCCATATACCAAAAATCATATAAAGTAAGCTTGTCGTGAAAATCATCCATTTTAGCACTGGATTTATCAGAATAGATGATGCCTTCCAAGTTTGGCATCCTTGTTCCATTCGGTAATCCTTTTTTGGGTTCCTCTTTATATTCTTCAACTTCATATTCTTCTAAAAACCTTTTCAGTCTGTTTTCTAAATAATCAACTGTAATTGAATCAAATGATACATTGAATAAATCCCATTGGTTGTATTGATGTTCTCCCTGTGATTCTGCGTGATAGTTTATTTTTATCACAACAAAGTTTTCTTTGTCTATCCAGATGTTTTTCCATAAATCTGTAACATCTTTATTACCTTCAATATCATAGTTGACTTTCCAAGTATCTCGACTGGAAATCCTTTCCTCTGATATTGTCACTGTAACCGCAGAATCGGTAACACCTCTTAGTAGTCTTTCAGGTTTTAAAAAGTAAGTTTTGTAAACATCGCCAATGATAGTTCCTGTTAAAGGAGATGTTTTCTCTTTAGGAAATTTGATGATTTTATGTGACGCATGATTTATCGAATACAATGCTTCTCTATTGTAATAGGTAGATACCGAGTCGGCTGTGACCCAAATATGACCGCCAAAAATAGAATCATTGGTTTCTCGGATTAAATCAACCTTTGCATTTACTATAGTCGTGTCTTGAATTTGGTTAAAAAATTTTATTTGATAGTCAATGTCATAGGATACAGAACTATGCTGATTATTCTCCTCAAGAAATTGATTTGCTAGTTCTATGGATGTAATGGGGTTATTTTTACACCCTAATAAAAGTAGAGCTCCAAGAAATAACATCATTATAGCCTGTCTCTTATACACATCTCCGAGCCCACGAGACCTCTCTACAT
>CAJXUO010000368.1 GCA_913061425.1 uncultured Lutibacter sp. | reverse complement strand
ATTTTATTATGGTAAAAAAGTTTTTATTTATTGCTATGTTATTAACCACAGCTGCAACCTCAGCACAAATTCATGAAGTAGGAATTTTCGCAGGAGGAAGTAATTACATTGGAGATATTGGCCCAACTAATTATATATTACCAAATAATTTTGCGGGAGGTATTGTTTATAAATATAATTTAAATCCAAGAATAGCCTTGAGAGGAACATTCACATACGCACAAATTGCTTCAGAAGATGCAGATTCAAATAATGATGGTAGAAAGTTGCGTGATTTAAATTTCACTAATGATATTAAAGAGTTTGCAGTCGGAGTAGAGTTTTCTTATTTCGAATACAATTTAGCATCAGACGATAAAACGTACACCCCTTATTTACTCTTAGAGCTCGCCGCTTACAATTATAAAACTGCAGGAACAGAAACTAGCCCAAACCAATATACATATAAAAATGAAACTTCATATTCTATTCCTTTTGGTGTCGGATACAAAACTAGAATTGCTGAATCATTTGCGCTTAGTTTAGAAATTGGAGCGAGATATACTTTCAAAGATGATTTAGATTTTAATCATATAGAAATCCCCTCTTTACAGTTTGGAAACCCAAACAATAATGATTGGTATGTATTCTCTGGAATCCATTTAACTTACACTTTCGGTAGACCTGCCTGTTATAACACGCCAAACTAACTAATGGACTTACTTGATCAAATAAATAAAGAAAACGTTCCATATCATGTGGCAATTATCATGGATGGTAATGGACGTTGGGCAAAACTGAAAGGAAAACCAAGAGTGTTTGGTCATAAAAATGGTGTGAAATCGGTAAGAGAAACAATAAAAGCCGCTGGAAATGCTGGAGTAAAAGCTTTAACATTATATGCTTTTTCTACAGAAAACTGGAACAGGCCAAAGGCAGAAGTAAAAACTTTAATGGCCTTATTCCTTACTTCATTAAAAAGCGAAGTAAAGGAGTTAATCAAAAATAATATTAAGTTTCAAATAATTGGCGATCAAGAAAGTCTGACGAAATCTGTCCTGAAAGGGCTGAATAAAGTTATTGAACAAACCAAAAACAATGATGCATTAACATTAACTATTGCATTAAGTTATGGGTCTAGAGAGGAAATTGTTAATTCTTTCAAAAACATTTCTAAAAAAATTGTTAATAAAGAGCTTTCTATAGAAGAAATAGATGAAAATATTATAAATAATCATTTATATACATTTACTTTGCCGGATGTCGATTTAATGATTAGAACAAGTGGAGAGAAACGAATAAGCAACTTCCTTTTATGGCAAATTGCATATGCAGAATTACACTTTACAAATGTACTTTGGCCAGATTTCACAAAAAATGATTTTTACAACGCGATATTAGAATATCAGAATAGAGAACGACGCTTCGGCAAGACTGGAGAACAAATTAAGACAACAAATGAGATATAAATTATCCTTAATATTTTTTACTTTTTTATTTTTAACAATAAATACTTTCTCACAAGATCAAAATCTTGAAAATAATACAATTCAAGTTGATTCTATTCAGCAAACAAAAACAGACAACCTAGTTAACACAGCTCCAATTGGTTTTGAAAAAGGAAAAAACTACGAACTTGGGGGAATTACTGTTAATGGGTTACAAAAATTTAGTGAGCAAGCAGTAAAAGTATTTTCAGGCTTAAAAATAGGGCAACTTGTTAGACTTCCTGGAGACAAATTGACGAGTGCAATAAAAAAATTATATGGACAAAAGCAATTTAGTAATGTTGACGCATATGTTGTCAAAATAGATGGCAATGTAGCTTATATAGAATTTGATGTTGTAGAGTTACCACAGTTAAACAAAGTAACTATTAATGGTATTAAAAAAAGCAAGTCAAAAGAACTTCAAAAAGAAACTGACCTTGAAAAAGGTGCTATGCTAACTGATAATTTATTAATAACATCAGAAAATTATATTAGAAAAAAATATCAAGAAAAAGGTTTTCTTAATGCTAAAGTTAGTGTTGATACAAAAATTGATACATCAAATGTAAACAGTTTAGATATGTTATTACATATCGATAAAGGCGAAAAAGTTAAAATCAAGAATATTTATAT
>CAJXUO010000367.1 GCA_913061425.1 uncultured Lutibacter sp. | reverse complement strand
ACCTAATAGTGCAGATAAGTCTGAATTTGTGATTTTTTCTTTTGGAAAAGTTCCCTCACCTTTTAATAACCAATACAATTTTACTTCTTGATAAGACTCTAAAATTTTTAAAACAAAATCTAAACTTGGCTTGTTTCTACCAGAAAGTAAATGCGAAATACTCGAGCGCTGTACGTCTATAGATTCGGCCAAAGCAGTAGCAGTTAGTCCATAAAATTCCATCATTTTTTTGAGTCGCTCAGCGAACTGAAGATTGTTTACCATTGTAACAGATTATTGTAAGTTACAAATGTAGATCTAAGTAATTGAAATTCCTAATGGAGCATTCATTAAATTTTTAATTAATAAATAACTTTATATAAAATAGTTTAAAGTACTAAAAACAAGTTAATTAAAATGTAATTATAAATATTACTTATAGTAGTCGGTTGTGAAGTTTAAAATGTAGCATTACAAATAGCGAATCAAAAGATAAGATATGTGTTTTGTTGAATATATATTACAACTGTAAACTTTTTGCAGTGCTAAAATTTAATAATTTAGTAACTATTAATGATAGTTGAATGTGAACAATTCTATTTATAAAAGGTTATTTTTGCACTGTGAAATCATTTAATTTAAAAAATATTGAAGAGTGGTATGCCGATAATTCTGAATCAGAATTGTCTGGTTTACGAATTTTGTTTGACGACATTGAACCTTTAATAAATGATTTATCTTCTGATTTTAATGTTTCAATTTTAGGTACCTCTGAAAATAAAATTCCAATTCATAAAATTTCTATAGGGAAAGGTCAAAAAAGAATACTGATTTGGTCTCAAATGCATGGAAATGAAAGTACTGGAACTAAAGCCGTGTTTGATCTTTTTAAATTTTTTAATGCTTCAGGAAAGTCATTATCTATAAAAAAACAAATACTAGAGACGTGTACTCTAATTTTTATTCCATTGCTTAATCCTGATGGTGCAATTGCGTATACGCGTGAAAACGCTATGAATGTTGATTTAAATAGAGATGCAGTGAGTTTAGAAGCAATTGAAAGTAGATTGCTTAGAGGAGTGTTAGATGAATTCAACCCGCATTTTTGCTTTAATTTACATGATCAACGTACTATATTTAATGTTGAGGGTACAGAAAATCCAGCAACCATCTCTTTTTTAGCTCCTTCAATTGATGCTGAGCGTACATTGACAGAGGGGCGAAAAGAGACGATGTCTGTTATTGCTGCAATGAATTCAATGTTACAACAGGTAATCCCTAATCATGTTGGTCGTTATACGGATGAATTTTACCCAACTGCTACAGGAGATAACTTTCAAAAATTAGGACATAATACTATTTTAATAGAGGCTGGTCATTTCCCAGATGATTATAATAGAGAAAAAACGCGTAAATATAATTTTTTAGCATTGTTAGAGGGTGTCAACTATATTTCTATAGAAAATAATTTCTCGAATTATGCTCCGTATTTTGAAATTCCCAATAATGATTCTCGATTTTTAGACATTATTTACGAAAACGTATTAGTAGATTATGAGGGTTTAGAAGAAATTACTTCTGTAGGGGTTTTGTTTAAATATAAAGTGCTGTTAAACAATACTTTAGAGTCTTTTGAGTCCGTTCAAAAAATTGGAAAATTAGAAAACTACTTAGCTCACTCAAGAATTAATTTAAATAAAAAACAGTATTTTATCTGATTTAGTAATGGTTTAACCGACAATTTGTTACTTTCTTTGCGAAAAAAACAGTAATTTTGCTAATTAATTACTAAAAACATAATTTAATGAAAAAGTTTGTTCTTGATGAAATTGATCATCAAATTCTTGATATGCTAATTGACAATGCACGTACTCCATTTACAGATATTGCTAAGAAATTAATTGTATCTGCTGGGACAATACATGTAAGGGTTAAGAAAATGGAAGATGAGGGCATTATTAAAGGTTCAACATTAACCTTAGATTATGAAAAAATGAATTATGCGTTCATAGCTCATATCGGAGTTTTTCTAGAAAAAACATCGAGAACAAAAGAAGTTATTGAAGATTTACGAAAGATACCAAACATTACTGTTGCATATATAACTGCTGGAAAGTATAATGT
>CAJXUO010000366.1 GCA_913061425.1 uncultured Lutibacter sp. | reverse complement strand
TACACCTCTCTATTCGTCGGCAGCGTCAGATGTGTATAAGAGACAGATTTTCAATATTTAGTTATTTCTCACAAAAATACATCTATTGTACGTCGCAATTTTCCACGTCGCCCTTAAGGGTATATTTCTATTTATGAACTTAGGTGAGTCCAGTTCAGATTTTAAAAATTAAAGCATCATTTTTTTAACTTAAAATCAATCACAATGAAAATTGTTATTGCAGATAAATCACATAGTATTTACGCAGAAATTATTTGTAAAACTATTGCAGAGGCAGCAGAGGTCAGAGGCACAGGAATTGCTAAGCGGAAACCTGAATACATCATTACTAAGATGGAAAACGGAAATGCGGTAATAGCATTAGATGGAGAAATTTTTGCAGGGTTCTGTTATATAGAAGCTTGGAGTCATGGTAAATTTGTTGCTAATTCTGGGTTAATTGTACATCCAGATTATCGAGGTAAATCTTTAGCCAAACAAATTAAAAAAGTAGTTTTTGAGCACTCTAGAACTAAATTTCCTTTGGCAAAAATATTTAGCATCACAACCGGTTTGCCAGTAATGAAGCTAAATAGTGATTTAGGCTATAAACCAGTTACTTTTTCTGAATTAACAGATGATCAATCTTTCTGGAAAGGTTGTCAAACCTGTAAGAACTATGATGTTCTTCAACGTACCAATCAAAGTATGTGTCTGTGTACAGGAATGCTGTTCGATCCAGAAAAAACTAAAATATCAACTAATGAAGGGCATCCATATAATAAAAAAGTTTGGACTAGATTGAAAAACATAAAACAAGCCTTGTTTTTAAAAAAAGATAAAAATGAAAAAATTAGTAATTGCATATAGTGGAGGTTTAGATACATCATATTGCGCTGTAAGTTTGTCAAAAGAGTATGATGTACATGCAGTAAGTGTAAATACAGGCGGATTTTCGAACGACGAAATCAAAAACATAGAAAGTAACGCTTATAAAATGGGAGTTTCTACCTATAAAAATATTGATGCTATTGCGACTTATTATCAAAAAGTGATTAAATATTTAACATTTGGGAATGTGTTAAAAAACAGCACGTATCCTTTATCGGTAAGTGCAGAGCGTATTATACAGGCGATAGAAATTGTTGAATACGCCAAAAGTATTGATGCGGAATATATTGCTCACGGAAGTACAGGCGCAGGAAATGATCAAGTCCGTTTTGATATGATTTTTCAAACTTTGGCACCAAATATTAAAATTATAACGCCAATTAGAGATGGAAAATTAACGAGACAGCAAGAGATTGATTACTTAAAAGAAAACGGAATCGATATGTCTTGGGAAAAAGCCAAATATTCTGTCAACAAAGGTCTTTGGGGAACTAGTGTCGGAGGTGAAGAAACATTAACTTCTCAACAGCCATTACCTGAGTCAGCATATCCTTCACAATTAGAAAAAGAAGGTGAAGAGAAAGTGATATTAACTTTTAAAAAAGGAGAGTTTATTGCTTTAAACGGAGCTATAAACTTGCCTCAAAAAAATATAGAATTGCTAAATGAATTGGCTTCAGCCTTCGCCATTGGTAGAGATATTCATGTTGGAGATACTATTGTAGGGATAAAAGGACGTGTAGGATTTGAGGCGGCAGCATCATTAATTATTATAAAAGCACATCATTTGTTAGAAAAACATACACTTACTAAATGGCAACTACAGCACAAAGAATATTTAGCAAGTTTCTATGGCATGCACCTTCATGAAGGTCAATATTTAGATCCTGTAATGAGAGATATGGAAGCATTTTTACAAAGTAGCCAAGAACAGGTTTCTGGTGATGTTTTTATAACCTTGAAGCCATATCATTTTTCTTTAGACGGAATTGATTCTAAACACGACTTAATGAATGCAAAGTTTGGAAGTTATGGTGAAGAAAATAAAGGTTGGACTGCAGATGAGGCTAAAGGGTTTATCAAGATTCTAGGGAATCAAAACAAAATCTATCAACAAATAAATAAATAGTTATGTTACAAGCAGGAATCATTGGAGGAGCAGGTTATACGGCTGGAGAACTGATACGATTATTGATGTATCACAGCAAAGTTGAAATTAATTTTATATACAGTACA
>CAJXUO010000365.1 GCA_913061425.1 uncultured Lutibacter sp. | reverse complement strand
GATCTACACCTCTCTATTCGTCGGCAGCGTCAGATGTGTATAAGAGACAGTAAGAAGAGGGCATTTTAGTTTAGTAAGAAGATAATAAATACAATTAATAAAAGTTTAGTGATAAGGAATATCTTAAATTTTTGAAAATTATAATTCACAGAATGAAAATAAGAGAAATAATATTTTTGGCAGCCGTTGTTTTTGGAGGTTTACTTGTAAATGCTCAAGAAACACTTCCTATATATTCTGATTATTTATCAGACAATGTTTATTTAGTACATCCTGCTGCAGCAGGTATTGGAAATTGCGGGAAGATTCGTTTGACTGCTCGTAGTCAATGGAGTGGAGTTGGGGAAGCACCACAATTACAAACACTAAGTTTTCATACTCGTGTAGGTGAAAAAGGAGGTATTGGTGGAGTCATTTTTAATGATAAAAATGGATACCACTCTCAAAAAGGAATTATTGGAACGTATGCTTATCATATTGATTTAGGTCATTTAGATGATGCGAATCAATTATCTTTTGGAATTTCAGCAATGTTAGTTGAAAACAGCCTTGATGAAACTTCTTTTTTGATTCCTGATCCTGTGATTACTCAAATTGTTCAGAGTAGAAATTATGTAAATGCTGATTTTGGTATGGCATATCACAACGGTAACTTTTTCTCATATTTTACTGCAAAGAATTTACTGATGAGTGTACGTAATTTATATAATGATAGATATGAGTCATTAAATTTAAGACGTTATTTAGTTACTGCGGGATATTATTTTGGTAATGAAAAGTCAGTACAATTTGAACCTTCAGTGATGGCGCAATTAGTTGAGAGAACTGGAGAAAAATTTGTTGATTTTAACTTAAAAGCATATAAAAAATTAGATCAAGCTCAAATTTGGGCAGGTATATCTTACCGTCAAGGGTTTGATGGAAATAAAATTGAAGAGTTAAAATATATGACTCCAATTATTGGTGTTAATTTCCAAAAATTTATGGTGTCTTATACATATACAAAACAATCTGGAGATTTCTTATTTGATGATGGTGGATATCATCAAATCTCATTAGGTATGAATGTTGGTTGTAGAGAGCCTAGAGCTGCAGGATGTCCTAATATAAACGCAGCGTTCAATTAAGGAAGTACAAATATGATTAAACAAAAAAGCACACTGTTAAGTGTGATTTTTTGTTTTTAGTATTTTTTTTCGCCATTTAATTTGATACTAATATCTTCATTATAGAGTAGAAATGTAAAGATTTAAAAGTCTAATTTTTTGACTGAATGATTCAATTTGACATCACTCAAAATAGTTTGTAAAATGGCTGTATTGGTGTTTATATAAAATTGATGATTTCCAATTTCATCTGAAGTTGTCTTCAAACTCATTTTTTCTAAAATGGAATTTGTTTGTCTAGCAACTGCTAATCCTGAATCAATAATGGCTACATTTTTCCCAACTATTTTTTGAATCTGAGGGATTAAATAAGGGTAATGTGTACAGCCCAAAACCAAATGATCAATATTTTCTTTAATCATTGGTTGTAAATAAGTATGGAGCAATTCAGTCATTTCATCAGAATGTAATTGTCCGTTTTCAATTAATTGAACAAGACCTTTACCAACCTGCTCAATAACATTAATATCTGTAGTAAACTTCTCTGAAGTTTCAGAAAACAAGGCACTGCTTAACGTTCCTTTGGTTGCTAATATACCAATGTTGTTAGTTTTGGTTTTTAATGCCGCAGGTTTTATAGCAGGTTCTATTCCTATAAATGGAACATCATATTTGCTGCGTAAAATATCAATTGAATTTGTTGTTGCAGTATTACAAGCAACAATAATTAGTTTACATCCTTTACTGAGTAGTAGTTCAGTATTCTTTATGCTGAAGTTAATTATATCTTCTTTAGATTTTTCTCCATAAGGAGCGTTCATACTATCAGATAGATAAATGGTGTTTTCAAATGGAAGTATAGCAGTTACTTCACGCCAAATAGACGTGCCGCCAATTCCTGAATCAAAAATACCTATTGGATGTAACATGTTATACAAAAATAAAAAAATCCCGATGAAATCGGGATTTTAATTAATCTGTCTCTTATACACATCTCCGAGCCCACGAGACCTC
>CAJXUO010000364.1 GCA_913061425.1 uncultured Lutibacter sp. | reverse complement strand
TGAGTCAAGGAACAGTAAAATTTTTCAACCAATCTAAAGGATTCGGTTTTATTACAGAAGAAGGAGTTGAAAAAGATCACTTCGTACACATTTCAGGATTAATCGATGAGATTAACGAAGGTGACAAAGTAGAATTTGAATTACAAGAAGGTAACAAGGGTTTAAATGCGGTAAACGTAAAAGTAATCTAAGATATATACTTTAAGTTATTTAAAAGCCCATCATAAATGATGGGCTTTTTTTATGCTTTCTTTTGAAAGTTATATTCTAAAATACGTTTAAATTAGCACTATCCACATTGAAAAGGGCTGAAGGTGAGTGTTTTATAATAAATTCAAAAAAATGAGTTAATGTATTGTATATCCAAAAATAGGTTTATATTTGCAAATCAATAAATTATTATAAATTAAATTACATTACAATGAGTAAAGGAACAGTAAAATTTTTCAATGTATCTAAAGGATTTGGATTCATAACTGAAGAAGGAGTAGACAAAGATCATTTTGTACACGTTACAGGATTGGTAGACGAAATTAATGAAGGAGATAACGTTGAGTTTGATCTTGAAGAAGGTAACAAAGGTTTGAATGCAGTTAACGTAAAAGTTATCTAAAGCATATACTTTAAAACTTTAAAAGCCCATCATTTATGATGGGCTTTTTTTATGCGTTTTATTTTATTTAAGAAGAATAAGAAACCAAATTGGTGGAATTATTAAAAAAAGTGTAGTTATCTTTGCAAAAAAAAATATTTTATGTCAATACAGTTTTCAGATTTAGGGATTAACGAACAAATACAACAAAGTTTAGACGATTTACAAATTTCTGTTCCAACGGAAATACAAGAAAAGACAATTCCTGTTGTTCTAAATCAAAAAGAGGATGTTGTTGTTCTTGCAAAAACAGGAACTGGAAAAACTGCTGCTTTTGGATTGCCTTTACTACAATTGATTGATGTAGAAGACACCAATATCCAGACGCTTATATTAGCGCCTACAAGAGAGTTAGCGCAGCAGATTCATACGAATCTAGTATCCTTTGCTATAGATAGTCCAAAAATAGCAATCGAATTGTTATGCGGTGGAATTCCCATTAAACCTCAAATTGAATGTTTAAAAACCACAACGCATCTGATTGTAGCAACTCCTGGTCGTTTGGTTGATTTGATTAAACGTGATGCTATTGATATTAAAAACTTAAAGTATTTAGTATTAGATGAAGCGGATGAAATGGTAAGTGCCTTAAAAGAAGAGGTAGACTCAATTATAAAAGACATTCCAAAATCTAGAAGAACGTTATTATTTACTGCTACTATGTCAGGGGCCATAAAGCAATTGGTTCAAAATTACATGTCGAAGCATGTAGTGCATATGGAGGCAGACATGGCAACTTTGGGTCATCAAGGTATTGATCACCAATATGTGGTTGTAGAACCTATAGAAAAACTAGAAGTATTACTTCATTTTTTAAATTCTAAAGAAGGCGAACGCGGTATTATTTTTTGTAAAACCAAAGCTGCTGTTAATAAATTAGCTAAAAATTTGGCGATAAATAAATTTTCTTCTGGCGCTATACATGGTAGTTTATCTCAAGGGATTCGAGACCGTATTATGGGGCAATTCAGAGAAGGTTATATTGATATTTTAGTGGCTACCGATTTAGCAGCTAGAGGTATTGATGTAAAAGAAATTTCATACGTTGTAAATTATCATTTGCCAGATACCTTTGACACCTATGTTCATAGAAGCGGACGTACGGCTAGAGCAGGCGCAAAAGGGCTTTCGTTAACTATTTTGCAAAAAGAAGAAGTGAAAGATATTGCCAATTTTGAAAATGAATTAGGTATTACTTTTAAGAAATTTATAAAAGCTGATGCTCAGAGTATTGAAGTAAATAATGGTTTGCTATGGGCTAGAAAAATATTTAAGACCAAACCTAATCGTGATGTCTCAGAAGATTACAAAGCCAAGATAAAAACGATTTTTCATCATTTAACAAAAGAGGAACTAGTCGATAAAATATTTGCAAACTATTTGACACAATCAAATACTGCGAAACTTAAAAATGAGGAGTCTAAAAAGACTCTAAAATAATATTCTGCTTCTATTTAAATGTATGGCGTTTCTCTTCTGTTGAT
>CAJXUO010000363.1 GCA_913061425.1 uncultured Lutibacter sp. | reverse complement strand
AGTGAGAATTGTGAGAGAATTGAAATTTCGAAATATCTCTGCTTATAATGTAAAGACTGCATTGAAAGAGATTGAAGAAAGTGATTATTTTAGCACATTTAACGCCCTTGCTCTGAAAAAATTTGATTCTATTACAGAATCAAATCCTTATAAAAAGAAAAAGAAATTGGCAGATTATTTACTCTATCGAGGTTGGGAATCAGATTTGGTTTATAAGAAGGTTAGCGAATTGATTAAATAAATGTACCTTTTCTGAAAAATATAGAAATGAGATATTTATTATTTATTTGCTCCGTGCTTTTGATTATTTCTTGCAAGCAAGAATCAAATCAAGTAAACCCTAAAGTTCTAAATCATACAGAAACTGAAGAAGAGATCAGCATTGAAGGAATACAAGAAACACAAAAATTTTGGAATCAATTAAAAACATTATGTGGGAAATCATTTGAAGGTCAATTGATTTTGCCAGAAAACGACAAAGATTTTGGTGGCAAACACCTAGTTATGCATGTTCGATCTTGTGAAGAAAATCGTATTAGAATTCCTTTTTTTGTGGGAGATGATAAATCGAGAACTTGGGTTTTAACCTATAGCGATAGTAGAATTCAATTAAAACACGATCATAGACATAAGGATGGTCGTTCGGACGAAATTACTATGTATGGTGGAACAACGACAAATTCCGGTCAAGCTACTATTCAAGTTTTTCCAGCAGATCAAGAGACTAAGAAAATGATTTCTGCTGCTGCTTCCAATGTATGGTG
Source organism: uncultured Lutibacter sp. (assembly GCA_913061425.1). Lineage (GTDB taxonomy): Bacteria > Bacteroidota > Bacteroidia > Flavobacteriales > Flavobacteriaceae > Urechidicola. The sequence goes on along the minus strand of CAJXUO010000363.1, from coordinate 1,389 downwards.
GATTACTTTAGACGATAAGGAGTATACTTATAATTTAAGACGGTTAGGAACAGATCGCGTTTTTAGAGTTGTTTTTGATCTAACCAAAGAAATTGAAACACCTGACGAACCTTGGGGCTGAAAAGACTAACTTAACTTTTCATCAATCTCAACCCTAATTTAAGCAACTTATAATCTCCTCTTTTGTAATGGTTGTAACTCGATCGATTTCTTATAATTTCAATTTCATAAAGTAAAAATAGTGATTTTTTTACATAAAAAAAACGTCCAATTTCTTGGACGCTTTTTATTTATTAATTGTTTTTATTACCAAATTCTAACTCTATCTTCTGGTGCTAAATACATATTATCTCCTTCTTTAATGTCAAACGCTGTATAAAAAGCATCTACATTTTGTAAAGGCATTACTGCTCTATACATTCCTGGAGAATGTGTGTTTGTTTTAATTAAGTTTTTCAATGCATCATCTCTCATCTTAGTTCTCCAAATTGTTCCCCAAGACATGAAGAAACGTTGCTCTGGCGTAAACCCGTCAATTGCTTCAGTGTTACCACTTTCTTTTAAGGCTATTTGAAGCCCATCATAAGCAGCGCTAACTCCACCTAAATCTCCAATATTTTCTCCTAAAGTATACTTACCGTTTAATCTAACTTCTGGTAATGCTTCAACAGCACTATATTGATCTTCAAGTTGTTTTCCTAAAGTCGTAAATTTCGCTAAATCATCTTCTGTCCACCAATTGTTTAAGTTTCCATCTCCATCATAACGAGATCCAGAATCATCAAAACAATGTGAAATTTCATGACCAATTACAGCACCTATTCCACCATAGTTTACAGCATCGTCTGCTTGGTAGTTATAAAAAGGTGGTTGTAAAATTGCAGCTGGAAATACAATTTCATTATAAGGAGGCATAAAGTAAGCGTTTACAACTTGAGGAGCCATCATCCACTCACTCTTGTCTACTTCTTTTCCTAATTTTTCTAAACCTTCTTTAAAACTCCATTTCTTTAAGTTCAATGTATTGTCAAAATAAGAACCACCATCTTTTACACTTGTAGATGCTAATGCTGAATAATCTTTCCATACATCAGGATATGCAATTTTTACATTCATTTTTCGCAATTTTTCAATCGCTTTCTCCTTTGTTTCAGGAGCCATCCATTCAATATTGTTAATTCTATTTTCAAAAGCTAGCATCACATTTTTAATCATTTTATCTGCTTTTGCTTTCGCTTCTGGCGGAAATTTAGCATCTACATATAACTTCCCTAATGCTTCACCAATGTTTCCGTTTAATGTACCTAAAGCTCTTTCTTCACGATCTCTCATTGCCTTTGCTCCTGTCATATCTCTTCCGTAGAATTCCCAGTTTGCTTTCTCAATATC
>CAJXUO010000362.1 GCA_913061425.1 uncultured Lutibacter sp. | reverse complement strand
TTATTAAAGGTATAGAAGAAGCTAAAAAAGAAATTGAAACGATTACTTCTAATACTGATGAGCAAACTTTCGAAAACACAATTGAAGCATTAGAATTTAGTGGCATGCAGTTAAAAAGAGTGACAAGTGTTTTTTTTAACTTAAACTCTGCTGAAACGAATGATGAAATTCAAAAAATTGCACAAGAAGTATCTCCTCTATTATCAGATTTTGCTAATGATATAAGACTTAATGAAGAATTGTTTAAAAGGGTTCAAAGTATCTATAATAAAAAAGACACATTCCATTTAACTCCAGAGCAACAAACTTTATTGAACAATCAATACAAAATGTTTGTTCGAAATGGCGCAAACTTAGATGAAACTAAAAAAAATAAATTACGAGGTATTGATAAAGAACTTTCAAAATTATCATTACAATTTGGTGAAAATATTTTAGCAGAAACAAATTCATTTGAATTAAACATTATTGATGAAAATCAATTAAAAGGTCTTCCAGACGGAGCAAAAGATGCTGCAAAATTAACCGCTAAACAAAAAAACACAAAAGGATGGCTGTTTACACTTGACTATCCTAGTTATGTTCCTTTTATGACATATGTTGAAGATAGATCTCTTCGTGAGAAAATGGCTAGAGCATTTGGAGCAAGAGCTTTTCAAAATAACGAAAATGATAATCAACAAGTTGTATTAGACATTGTTGATTTACGCCACAAACGCGCTAATTTATTAGGTTATACTACTCATGCACATTTTGTGTTAGAAGAAAGAATGGCAAAAAGTCCCGATAACGTTAATTTATTTTTAAATGATTTATTAGAAAAAGCAAAGCCTACAGCAATAAAAGAATTTGAAGAATTAAATACTTTTGCCAAAAAAGATGGTATTTTAAATTTTCAAAAATGGGATAGCGCCTACTACTCTGAAAAATTAAAAAAACAATTATTTGATTTTGATGAAGAGCAATTAAAACCTTATTTTAAACTTGAGAATGTTTTAAATGGAGTTTTTAAAGTTGCTAATAAACTATATGATTTACACTTTGAAGTGATTGATACTATTGACACATACCATAAAGACGTAAAGACATATAAAGTTACTGATTCAAACAATAAAACAGTTGCGATTTTTTATACAGATTTTTTTCCTAGAAAAGGAAAAAGAAATGGTGCGTGGATGACATCTTTTAAAGATCAATGGAAAAAAGATGGAGAAAACTCTAGACCTCATATTTCTATAGTTTGTAATTTCACTAAACCAACTGAAACTAAACCTTCATTACTTACTTTTAATGAAGTAACAACATTATTTCATGAATTTGGACACGCATTACATGGAATACTAGCCGACACTACTTACCCAAGTTTATCTGGAACAAATGTTTATTGGGATTTTGTTGAACTACCAAGTCAAATTTTAGAAAACTGGTGTTATGAGAAAGATGGCTTAGATTTATTTGCGAGACATTATGAAACCAATGAACCTATTCCGATGGAGTTGGTAGAGAAAATTAAAAAATCTTCAACTTTTTTAGAAGGAATGACAACTCTAAGACAACTAAGCTTTGGATTGCTTGACATAAGTTGGCACAATGGTGGTTCAGATAAAAATATAAAGTCTGTAAAAGAATTTGAAAATAATGCTTTTGGAAATACAAAATTATTTCCAGATGTTAAAGAAAACTGTATGAGTACTGCATTTTCTCATATATTTCAAGGTGGATATTCTTCTGGCTATTATTCATACAAATGGGCAGAAGTATTAGATGCTGATGCTTTTGAATACTTTAAAGAAAGTGGAATTTTCAATAAAGAAACTGCTCAGAAATTTAAAGATCATGTCTTATCAAAAGGTGGAACTGAAGATCCTGTGATCTTATACAAACGATTTAGAGGCAAGGAACCAAATGCAAATGCACTGCTAAAAAGAGCAGGTCTTTTAAAGTAATTCCGGTCAAAAAACTAGTGTTTTTTTAAAACTCAAAATCATTATTTTTAGTTTAATTGTTAACAAAAAATAGTACTTTTGTCTTTTATTTTATACAATATTTTATGAGTACATATGACGTTACTATTATCGGTTCTGGACCTGGAGGTTATGTTGCTGCAATTAGATGTGCGCAACTTGGTTTAAAAACTGCAATTATAGAGAAATACAATACC
>CAJXUO010000361.1 GCA_913061425.1 uncultured Lutibacter sp. | reverse complement strand
ATTGTATAGTGTGTGTTTTTTTGTAAATTTATCAAAACTGTAATAACCCTATCTAAAGAAATATAATATCATAAAAATTAATAATAATGAATTCACAAAAATATTATTTACTACTACTTATTTCACTGTTTTTAGGCCTTTCTAGTTGTACTTCAGCAATTTTAGAGGACGAAGATATTGGGCCTATTGTAACAACAATTAAATACAATGATGATGTAAAAAATATTGCTTCAGCAAATTGTGTTTCTTGTCATGGAGAATCTTCACCGCAAGCAGGCCTTGACCTTTCTAGTTATGTGAATGTGAGATTTGCTGCTGAAAATGGAAATTTATTGAACCGAATTAACAATCAAGCGAACCCTATGCCTCCTAGTGGAATTTTACCTTCTTCTACAAGAGCAGTAGTAGATCAATGGGTAGCAGATGGTTATTTAGAAAATTAAGAATCATGAAGCATTTAAAAAATGTTCACGAACACAAAACAAATTAACTATGGTGAGTAAAAAAATAATTTTAAGTATTTTACTTGTTTCGTTTTGTACTTCTATACAAGCGCAAAAGTATTTTACTAAAACAGGAATTACAAATTTCAAAGCATCTGTTGACGCTTTTGAACCTGTCGCTGCAACTAGTAATAGTACAACTGCAATAGTAAACACTGTCGATGGTAGTTTTGCTGCATTATTATTTATGAAATCTTTTCATTTTAAAGTGGCTTTGATGGAAGAGCATTTTAATGAAAACTATATGGATTCTGATAAATTTCCAAAAGGGACATTTAAAGGGAGCATCGTAGATTTTAATTTTTCTGACTTATCAGAAACGGAAAAAGAATATACTATTAAAGGGATGCTAAATATTAGAGGAATTGACAAAGAGGTTGAGTCAATATCCAAAATTAAACGAGTAAATGGCACTATTTCATTGACTTCTAATTTTAGTGTTACACCTCAAGAGTTTGATATTAAGATTCCAAATATTGTTAGAAAAAAGATTTCCGAACGAATTAATATTACTTTAGAGTATGAGCTTGTCGAAAAGAAATAAAGGAATTTTAATAGGATTAATTTTAATCATGATTGGAGGTTATTCAATGTATAAATACACATACAAACCTCATAAAACAATTGATGATATAGAACTAAAATTTGCAGGAAATGCTGCAGATTTCTTAACTAAGATCAAAGAAAATAATATTGTTTTTAATGACGCAGTTGTTCAGATTAAAGGAGAAGTAACATCAATTAATGTACAGGGAATAAATTTAAATAATGCTATATATTGTCAAATGGATGCAACTATTTCTTTGTCAGAATTAAAAGTTGGGCAAGAAATTGAAGTTAAAGGACGTGTGATAGGATATGATGATTTATTAGAAGAAACCAAATTAGATAAAACCATTATTATTAAATAAATATTATGAAGAAATATTTTCTAATTATTACAGTTTTAAGTTTAAACGTTTTGTATGCTCAAGATGATTTATTAGAAGAGTTGGAGAACGAAACTACTGAAGAAACATTTGAACAACCTGCCTTTAAAGCAATGAAAATAGGGAATTTACAATCTACCAAAGTTGCTGCAAAAGGAGACTTATACATGTATGTTTCGCATAGATTTGGAACGTTAAAAGATGGGATTAGTACATTTTTTGGGTTTGACAATGCCAATACTAAAATACAAATGGTCTATGGTATTTTTGACGGAGTTCAGTTAGGAATAAGTAGAGAATCTTTGCGTAAAACCTATGCAGTATCTGCAAAATTTAAATTAATAGCACAGAACGATAAGTTTCCTGTGAGTGTTGTTGGTTATACAACTGCAAATATCAATTCAGAAGTGAGCACCGATAGATATCCATATATAGAATTTGGAGACAGAGTGAGTTACGCTTCGCAATTGCTAATTTCTAGACGAATTAACAATAAATTTTCTATAGAAATAGCACCAACTTTTGTGCGTCAAAATTTAGTTTACGAACCAGAACAGCAGCATAATCAAGGTGCGTTAGGAGTTGGAGGAAGAATGAAAGTAAGTAAGCGAATGTCTATAAATTTAGATTATGTCTATAATTTTAGTAGATATGAAGAGTCTATTTATAACAATCCATTAACTATTGGATTAGATATTGAAACAGGCGGACATGTCTTTCAATTATTATTTTCTAA
>CAJXUO010000360.1 GCA_913061425.1 uncultured Lutibacter sp. | reverse complement strand
CCTCTCTATTCGTCGGCAGCGTCAGATGTGTATAAGAGACAGCCATTTCACAGTCAATCTGTGTAAATTCAGGCTGTCTGTCTGCACGTAAATCTTCATCTCTAAAACATTTTACAATCTGAAAATATTTATCCATTCCCCCGATCATCAACAACTGCTTGAAAGTCTGTGGAGATTGAGGTAAAGCATAAAACTGACCTTCATTCATTCTTGAAGGCACTACAAAATCACGCGCTCCTTCTGGAGTAGATTTAATTAAATAAGGGGTTTCAACTTCAATAAATTCTTGATCTGAAAGATATTTTCTTACTTCCATTGCCACTTTATGACGGAAAATTAAGTTCTCCTTTACAGGATTTCTACGAATGTCTAAATAGCGATATTTCATACGAATATCTTCTCCTCCATCCGTCTCATCTTCAATAGTAAAAGGTGGCGTTTTGGCGCTATTTAGAATAATTAGTTCTGATACTAAAATCTCTATTTCACCAGTATCAATTTTGGGGTTTTTAGATTGGCGTTCAATTACAGTCCCTTTAACTTGAATTACAAATTCTCTTCCTAAGTTTTTTGCTTTTTCAAAAACAGATGCATCAGTACGTTCTTCATCAAAAATCAACTGTGTGATTCCATATCTATCTCTCAAATCTACCCAAATCATAAAACCTTTGTCTCGTACTTTTTGTACCCAACCAGAAAGTATAACCTCTTCATTTACATGAGACAATCTCAATTCTCCATTTGTATGATTTCTATACATAATTTATTATAAAAAATATTAGTTGCAAATTTAAAAAGATAATTTTGGAAGAAAGTGTTTTAATTAAATTATTATAAAAATAACCTCAAAAAATAAATTTAAAGACTTCGTAAGAATACATATATAACCGATTCTAATTCGCCTAAAAACAGGCTTTTATTAAGTATTCTGTAATTTTATTCGATATTTCGTGGTTTTTATTCGATATTAGCAACATACTAATTTTAAAATTTAATCATGAAACAAACTTACTACTTAAAGGTTTTGGCTATATTATTTGCCTTATCCCCTTTATCATTCTACGCACAATAAACTATTTCGGGAACTGTTTTCGAAAGCAATAGCGATAGCCCATTACCTGGAGCCAATGTTATTGTTAAAGGAACAACAACAGGAACGACTTCTGATTTTAATGGAGAATTTTCTTTTAATGTTGCTGATTTTCCTGTAACTTTAGAAGTATCTTCAGTTGGTTTTGAAACTATTGAAATGACTGTTAACTCTTCAGAAAATGTAACGGTATCTCTTAAAGGAGGTGTTGCATTAGACGAAGTTGTAATTATTGGAAACAGGTCTAAACCAAGAACAATTTTAGACTCTCCTGTTCCAATTGATGTTATTGGAGTTGACGAACTTAAAAGTTCTGGTCAACCTACGATTGATAAGATGTTGACTTATAAAGTACCTTCATTTAATTCAACAAACCAAACTATTTCTGATGCAACTGCGCATTTTGATCCGGCTGACTTACGTGGTTTAGGGCCAAGTAGAACGTTAGTTTTAGTAAATGGTAAGAGAAAGAACCAAAGTGCTTTAGTTTATATTAATGACACGCCTGGAAAAGGAGAAGTTGGAGTAGATTTAAAAAGTGTACCTGCTGCTGCTATCGAAAGAATTGAAGTTCTTAGAGATGGTGCATCGGCACAATACGGGTCTGATGCAATTGCTGGTGTTATAAACATGGTCTTAAAGAAAAATGTAGAATACACAACAATAAATACCAATGCTGGAGTTACAACAGAAGGTGATGGATTTAATTTTGGTGTAGATTTTAACACAGCGGTAAACATTGGTGATAATGGTGGTTATTTAAATTTAACTTTAGGCTATTATGATCAAGAAGAAACAAATAGAGCTGGTGAACCTGGAGGTGATGGCTTATTTGGTGTTCTTGCAGGTGACTCAACTTTTGGGCCTTGGTTAGCTGCTAATCCAGATTTAGGGATGACTGTTGGTCAACCAAGTTATAATAAGTTTGATGCATTTTTTAACGTTGGTTTACCTTTTAAAAGTGGAAATGGTGAAGCATATGCATTTGGTGGTGTCGCTGCAAGAAAAGGAACTAGTTTTGCATTATATAGAGCTCCTTATTGGGTGGAAGACCCTCACAATTTATTACATGCTGCAGGT
>CAJXUO010000359.1 GCA_913061425.1 uncultured Lutibacter sp. | reverse complement strand
TACACCTCTCTATTCGTCGGCAGCGTCAGATGTGTATAAGAGACAGGTTTACAATCTTACTAGTATTTATTCTTGGACTAATTTTATGTTACTTTATTGCCAAGGCAATTTTAAAGTATGTTCCAAAAAAAGCACATCCAATAGTTTCTTTGGTGTTATACGCTTTAATTGTTTTGTTAGCATACCTAACATACAGTGCTGTAATGGCTCCAATTAAATTTCATGCTGAAAAGAAAGTTAGATACACTAAGGTTATTAAAAATTTAAAAATTATTCGTGATGCACAAGCTGCTCATAAAAAAGTAACAGGACAATATGCGAAAGATGGAGATGCTCTTGTTAAATTTATGGATACTGCTGTGTTTGCTGACGTTGTTGTACGAAACGAAGTGATAAAAGTTGAACATAGAGGTGGAATTACTGTTGATGAAGAAATTAGAGTTACAGATACTATTGGATATACAGATGTAAGAGCGAGTTTTGCAGGAAGAGATTATACAAATATGATGAGTGTACCTGGAACTTCTGAAAAATTTAAAATTAGTTTAGGGAGTGTTCAAAAAGCACATGGTTATATGGCTCCTGTTTTTCTTGTTGAAGCGTCAAAAGAGGCTGTTTTAAATGGTATGAATTCCGATTTAATTCGTCAAGAAAAAGAAGCAATTACAAATGATCAAGTTAAAGGTGCAAACATTAGTGTTGGTTCTCTTGCAGAAGCAACTGATAGTGGTAACTGGCCTCCAATGTATGACCAAGGTGATGTTAAAAAATAGAAACTATTAAATCAAACTTTAATAATAAACACTTATCCATTCAACTTAGGTCGGATGGATTTGCTTTTTGTATTCTACATAAGGATTCAAAAGAAATAATTAATGTCCAAGATTTAAGTTTTCCTGAAAATAGTAATAGTCCAAATCTTCAATTAGATTTTATTTCTAATGAGTTTAAAAACAACGATTTGTTAAATGATGGATTTGAATCTATCAATGTAACACATAGTAATAATCTATCTACGTTTGTCCCTAAACCATTTTTTAATGAAGATAACTTAAGTGATTATTTACAATACAATATTAAAATATTAAAAAACGATTTCATTGCTTACGATACTTTAGAAAATTCTGAATTCGTCAATGTGTTCATTCCCTATGTTTTTATAAACAATTACTTGTTTGATACTTTTGGAAGTTTTGAATACAAACACACGTCAACTGTACTGGTAGAAAGGTTACTCAATGAAACTTCAAGTTCTGAAAACGCAGATTTTTATGTAAATGTAGAAAAATATATTTTCCAGATTGTTATTATAAAAGCAAAGAAAATAGAATTTTTCAATACTTTTAACTACAAGACTAAAGAGGATTTTATCTATTATATTCTATTTGCTGCCGAGCAATTAAATTTAAATCCCGAAGAGTTAAAACTCTATTTTATCAATGGTATTGAAAAAGAATCTGAACTCTATCAAATTGTCTACAAATATATAAAGAATGTTCAGTTTTTTAAATCAAAATATTCTATACCAAAAGAGTTGAAACTTTCTAATCACTCATACTTTACACTTATAAATCAGTATTAATGCGCATTATTTCTGGAATTCATAAAGGAAGACGTTTAACAGCACCAAAGAACTTACCTGTAAGACCAACAACAGATATGGCGAAAGAAGCGTTGTTTAATATTTTGAATAACACGTATTATTTTGATGAGATATCTGTAATTGATTTGTTCTCTGGAACAGGAAATATAAGTTTTGAATTTGCTTCAAGAGGGTGTGAAAAAATAACTGCAGTTGATACTCATTACGCTTGTGTAAAGTATATTTCTGAAACCTCTAAACAATTGGACTTTACTATAGATACTCTTAAAGCTGATGTTTATAAATTTCTTGAAAAATCACCCTCAAAAGCAACCGTTATATTTGCTGATCCACCTTACGATTTTGATCAAGAAAAGTTTCAAAAAATTATAGATTTAGTTTTTAATAATAATTTATTAGAAGATGACGGTGTATTAATTATAGAACACTCAAGCCGTACAGATCTATCTGAAAATCAGAACTATAATTATTCAAAAAAATATGGTGGTAATATGTTTAGTTTCTTTGAAAAAGAGGAACTACAATAGCTGTCTCTTATACACATCTGACGCTGCCGACGAATAGAGAGGTGT
>CAJXUO010000358.1 GCA_913061425.1 uncultured Lutibacter sp. | reverse complement strand
ATATGATAATGATACTGTGTCATCGCAGGATGTCCTAACCACTGGTCAAATGAATTTATTTCATTGGTCAAAGCTTGATTATTTGGTCCAGCATATTGATTAAAAAAAACAACACCATTCCTCGATATTCCTATTGGTCCTAAAGGAGTAGCAACTTTATTAGATGCTTCAGATGGGTTTAACGTCATGGTAAAAGTTATGTTTTGTTCACCTATTGAACCTGGATTCTGATTCCAATTTGTGTTTGTTCCATTATATGCTTCATACATAGCATGTCCAACTCCCCAATATGGGCTTGTATGATTTGGTAAATCTTGTGTTGTAAAAATTACATTACCTCCACTAATTTGATATGACAAACCTGTACCAGTAAACTTTGACAGTATTGATGTGATATCATAGTTTGTAGTGTCTGGCGTTGAAGTTGTATCGTCATCACTTGAACAAGCTGTTGCAAAAGTAAAACAAACGATTAATAAAGTTAATTTTTGGAATAATTTCATTATTGTGAGTTTAGTGTTAATTCAATTATACTATGACTATCAAATAGTAAAAAGGTTTAATCTAAATTTAGTATAATCGTTTCATATTTAAAAAAATTTATTTAATAATAAACTTCTGTTTATAAAATCTAAAATTATGAAAAGTAATTATAGTATCATATTTTTTAAATATCTTTGAACTTAAACCAAACTAGACAGAATTATGATTGAAAATATCATCACTTTATTTATGTTAATCCTTTTACAAGCCGTTTTAGGTTTTGATAACTTATTATACATTTCTCTTGAGTCTAAACGTGCTCCTAAAGAAAAACAGCGATATGTTAGAAAACTTGGAATCGCATTGGCTGTGATTTTAAGAATTGTGATGTTGTTTTTCGTTGTTAAATTGGTTGCTGTATTTCAAGAACCTTGGTTGAAATTTAATACGAGTTTTTTTACAGGTGAGTTTACTTTTGAAAGTTTAATCACTCTTTTTGGTGGCGTTTTTATTATCTATACTGCAGTAAAAGAAATATGGCATATGATGGCGTTAGATATGCATGAAGAGCAATCTGACAATTCGAAAAGTAGTGTTGGAAAAGTTATATTTTTGATTGTAATGATGAACTTAGTTTTTTCATTCGATTCTATTTTAAGTGCTATGGCATTGGCAAATCATACTGATGAAAATGGCGTAGTTGTTTACAACATGTGGTTAATGTCTATTGCAATAATAGTGAGTGGAGCACTTATGATTTGGCTTGCTGATAAGGTCTCTGATTTTTTACAAAAAAACAGAATGTATGAAGTTTTAGGACTCTTTATTTTATTGATTGTTGGTGTAATGCTATTGACTGAAGGTGGACACAAAGCAGAAATGACACTCTTCGGAAATCATATTACTGCAATGAATAAAACGACTTTCTATTTTGTGATTCTTGTACTTGTATTAGTTGATTTAGTTCAATCTAAATATCAAAAAAACCTCTCTAAAAAGAACTCTTAATCAAGACGCATATATTTTTTTAAAAACATGACTTTTGTCATTTTATTTTGGGGATACTGGCAGTAGATTAGCCAATATTTACTAAACTAAAAATCATGATAAATTCAAAATTAAGCACTCTATGTTTTTCGGTTATTATTTGTTTATTCTTATCAAATTGTAAGACCGACAAATCAAATGAAACTAATTTACATAAAGATTCATCCAAAATTGCACTCGCAGGAACAATACAAGCAGAATTAACCGCTCCACCAAATGTACCTACTCCAGTTGGAGATAGAGCAGCCAAAAAACTCTTAGTCAATATGGAAATCCTTGAAGAGCAAGGTACTATGACTGATGGAGTAGAATATGTTTATTGGACTTTTGGAGGCTCTGTTCCAGGGAGTTTTATTAGAAGTAGAGTTGGCGATGAAGTAGAATTTACTTTATCAAATCATCCAGACAATAAATTGCCACATAATATCGATTTACATGCGGTTACTGGACCTGGAGGTGGAGCAACTTCCTCTTTTGTTGCACCAGGACATGAGAAGAAATTCAATTTTAAAACTTTAAACCCAGGACTTTATGTATACCACTGTGCAACCGCTCCTGTAGGAATGCATATTGCAAATGGAATGTATGGATTGATACTTGTTGAACCTGAAGGTGGATTGCCTAAAGTAGATAAAGAGTATTATAT
>CAJXUO010000357.1 GCA_913061425.1 uncultured Lutibacter sp. | reverse complement strand
TTCTTAACCAAATCTTCTAAAACAGCATCATTCTCTATCTCGCACAGTCCTATTATAGTTGGACTTTGACCCGTTTTTTCTTTGCCAATAGATGAAATAACTTTAGCCATATTGCCAATCTTATTCCAATAGGTTTCTGATTTATTTGATTTAAGTTGAAGAATAGGACTGTATTCATCTTTAGTAGATATATCGTCTATTGTATCAAATAGGTTTTCTAGATTATAAAATGCAACAGTATGTATTTTATATTCTTTCTTATGAGATTCTTGAGAATAGGAAGAATTTATTGCGCACAGAAGCACAACTAGACTTAACAGTTTTTTCATCACATAGCAATTTATGATACACTCAAAATAAGTGCATCATAAATATACTAAATTTTAACAAGAAAACTGTGCTTATTTCTTCTCTTTGAGAAGATACATGTAAGATGGGTAGTGGTCACTATAACCTCCAGTATAAGTTCCCCAAGAAAAACTTCTAAAAGGGTATCCTTTATATCTTCCTTTACTACTTATTAAATACTTAGGATTATAGATGCCCGCTTTTAGCATTTTATATGTAGAAAAATCTTTTGAAGTGGTCAATAGTTGAGAACTAATCAAAATTTGATCAAATAAATTAATGTTATCTCTATATCCCGCAGTATTAAACCCTTTTCTATACATGCTTTCAAATGGGTTATAAATATCATTTTCTTTTACGTCTTCCTTTTTCATTTTTGTTTTAAGTATTTCCTTAAAACTAGATTCGATAGGGTCGTCATTAAAATCTCCCATTGTAATTATCTTGGCATTTGGCTCTTTAGCTCTAATTTCTTCCATGATTTTCACATTCAATGCAGCCGCTTTTTGTCTAAAAGGAATACTTCGAGTCCCCCCTCTTTTAGAAGGCCAGTGATTCACTATGACGTGTATCATTTCATCGTCCAAGTATCCTGAAACCAATAATTGATCTCTTGTATATACTCTCTCTCCGTTATTATCATAAATCAACAATTCATATTTTTGATGATGAACAGGTTTAAAATAACGCTCCTGATATAATAACCCAACATCAATACCCCTTTTGTCAGGCGATTCATAATGAACAATATTGTATCCTTTATCTTTTAAAAATTTCCCTTTTATTAAATCTTTTAAAACAGTATCGTTTTCAACTTCAACAACTCCAATTATTACAGGACTATTCTTTGCTTTTTCAACTCCAATTTTTGATAAAACACTCCCAAGTTTGTCAATTTTATCCCAATAAACTTTAGATTTATTACCCTTTAACTCCATCATCGGACTCGCTTCATCATTCTTAGCGGTATTGTTAATTGTATCAAAAAGGTTTTCAAGATTATAAAAAGCCAAGGTTCTTATTTGGTATTGTTTATCTTCTTTTTGTTGAGAAAATGCAGTATTTCCAATTAAAAGTATTGCTATAATTGTGTAAAAAAATTGTTTCATCTATTATTGAAATTTGATTTACAAAAATAAGTACAAAATTTGAGTCAAAAAATTTATCTACGTTAAATATAGTTGCAACTTGGACAATTACAGTTAGCTCCCACAACAAATACGTTAAATTAACACCGTAATTGTACAAAAAGAACTAACTTAGCTTGGCGAAAAAAAAGCGCATTTTAAAAATTAATATTATATGAGAAAACTTATTATTACAATGCTTTTGACACTGGTCTTTGCTTTTGTAGCAAATGCTCAATCAATTGGTATTGTTAAAGGAAATGTTTCTGATAGTGATACATCCACACCTATAATTGGAGTAGAAGTAACTGTTGACGGAACTACTATTAAAGAATCTACTGACGACAATGGAAATTTTGTGATACAAAATGTCCCTTCTGGAGACCAATTGGTAACAATTGTATTTCAAGGATATGAAACACAGCGTTTTCCTGTAACTGTAGTGGAAAATGACGCTGTTGATTTAGGCTCAGTTCTTTTATATAAAGATCTAGCTCTTCAAAATGATTTAAGTGTTATTTCACTTACAGATGACGAATTAAGTGAAGATGACGGTGGAGCAGATAATACTGCTGGTTTATTACAAGCTTCTAGAGATATCTTTTCTAGCACTGCCGCTTATGAATTTAGTTCAACATTTTTTAGACCTAGAGGTTACAATTCTGAAAATGGAAAACTGTTAATTAACGGAATTGAAATGAAC
>CAJXUO010000356.1 GCA_913061425.1 uncultured Lutibacter sp. | reverse complement strand
ACAGGCATTAATCACCTCTCTAAACCCTTTGTAATATTCTTTTGGATATTCATTTACATAATATGATTCTTCTATTGTGATGATTAATTCAGTATCATTAACTGTATAGTCTGAGTCCCATTTACACAAAATTTCTTCATCTACTTCTAGTTTTTTATGGATCACCAAAGATTCTAAGCCTTCTAATTCATATCCTTCTGGAATATCTACTGTAATCGTATAGTTATATTGGTTTGGATATTGCATTTCAATAGGATGAATTCTTTCTTTTTCTTGATATAGTTCGCTTTGAATACCTATAATTTTTCCAAGTTGAAAAATATAACTTTCTCCTGCTTCTTCTAACATTGCAGATGACTCAATAGTGCTTTTAACAATATATGGTAAGTTATATTCGGTTTGATTCATCTCAGTATTTTCGAGTTTAAGTTTAGTTACATTTTTATCTTCAATTCCAGAACCTGTTAAATAATCTTCAAAACCTGCTTTTTGTTCACCTGTAGTTAAGGCCATAAAAGCCCTGTTTTGAACTCCCCAATGTCCCAAATATTCTTGGTATTCCTCAACGGTTACTTTATCAAAATCATCAGAAAAAGAAATATCCATGACTCTTTTTATTCGACTATAATTTGGATCGTATTGAGAAATTTTAGCAAAATAATACTCTAATTTTTCATTTATAAAAACACCGTTATTTCCTAAAATACTTGAGGGTGCTTCGCTTAATCTATAGTCAATTCTATTTGGAGATATATATTGTTTTATGCTTGGAAGATATATCAAAAACTCTCTTAAAGCAGTAGGGTTGTAGAAGTCAGGGTCTAATTTATGTTCAAATCTACTTGCTGTAACTACAATTTGATACTCTATTGCCAATGCGTTTAAGAAATGCGCATACGCCTTTAATATTCCAAAGTCACTGGCAGATTTATTTTTTAATATATAGTCAATATCTTCTAATTGTGGATTTCTGTTTTCAATAACAGTAAAATTACTTTTTATATAATTTTCTAGAAAGCTTGCGTTTTCAAATTCGCTAATATCAGATGTTTTATCTTTCATTATAGCGCTTTTTGTTTCTTCTAATACAGACTCATTTATTACTTCTGGGAAAAAATCAGAACCGATATTTTTTATTGTAGAATTCCAAATATCATCTTGAGTTAAATTCGGATTTCCAAAGCATTGATAAGAAGTGTAAATTTTATTAGCCTCTGTAGTTGCATAATCTTCTTCAATAATTTTTGGAATATCAGTTAAAACTAATTCTTCAATCAATTTGTTTTCTAAGTATGTTCTTTCAAAATTTTGATCCGTATTATATGTTTTTATATTCCCAGTTAAGCCATTGGTGATAAAAACCATTTCGCATCTTTTTATCGGGTAATCTTGTTGTAAAATCTCATTTCCAAAAGGAGAGAATTCTTTTTCTAGCGTATATAATACTTCAATTTCAGAACCGTTTTCGGCACCTTCTATGGCGAAAATTTGAAAGTCTCCATATTCATCTACATTCTCAATTTTCTTAATATTATTTTCATCAAGATTAGTAATTTCACCATCTTTATTAATTGTTCTTGCTTTGATGCCTTTTATCTTTTTGACTCTATGCATAGGTATGTAAACCTGATTATGTCTAGAGATTCCTTTATCATCATTTACTCGAATTATATTATGTGTAGTTTCGTAAATACTGATATTATTTGTAATTTCAGATTGTTTAAACTCAACAATATTCTTCTTTAAAATTGAAATTGATGATTCGTTCAATTCATCAATTGTAAGTTCATGTAATCTTGGTGTGGTTTCCCAATCATACGTTTTATAGAATTGCGAAAATGCTTGAGTTGATATTAATAATACTATAATTGAAATTATTTTTTTCATACTGTTTTAAACTAAGGTTTATTGGATCTTCTCTAAAATAATACTTTTTTTGTACGCTTTGATCAAACTTTTAATGAATAAATTATACTCATCAAATTCATCATTTTCAAGCGATAATATATTCATGTAAATTCTTTTTGAAACAATTAATTGATTGTCTTTTTTGTCAAATTTAATTGAATAGCCATATTTCTCTTGTTCGTTTATTATATTTTCTGGAAATGATTTTAAGATGTAATCTTCAGGGATTATAAAAATTGTACTATAATCTCTTATATCTGTCTCTTATACACATCTGACG
>CAJXUO010000355.1 GCA_913061425.1 uncultured Lutibacter sp. | reverse complement strand
TAGTGTAAGTGATATTTTTCATTATTTAATTTTATTAATTAATTTCTCTTTTCCTAAACCATTTGTTACTTAATAATAAGCCTAATTTAAAGTTGAAGTAACTTTCCTCTATTAAACCATTATCGGTTGTCCCTCTTTTTCCAAATTCAAATCCAAGGTTTAATCTAGATATTTCGTTGCTCATCGGTAATCCTACTCCAAAAGATATGCCAAAGTCATTTACATCATTAAATTGTGTTCCGTTTCCAGTACCATCAACCATAATTCCTGTCTGTTGTGATCTAACTCCCGCTCTATAAATAACTCTATCCCAATAACTTGATATAGAATTATGTTTTGGTATATAAAAACCTCCTAAAGAGAATTGACTTGACTTTCTAAAAGCCAACTTTGGATTTCTATTTAATAAATTCCCTCCAAGTTCAATTTTATCCTGAAAACTATAATCTAAACTTGCAGCCCATTTTTTTACTTTTCCTACGCCAATCCCTAAACTCGTTTTCATAGGTTTATTATAAAACCCTTTACTTGACACATTTAATATTGTGTCTCTAGGTGATTCTCCGTTTGCGAAAGAAACTGAATATAGATATTCATGACCTTCAGATTCCAATTCATTTTCCAATTCAAATGAACCTCCTAAACTTAAATACAAATCATTTTTTAAATCTTTTTTATATAGAAATCCTGTTTTTAAACCAAACCCTTTTACCTTTGTATCTGTAACGTATTTGGTACCAAGTTGAACATCTCTTAGTTGATTTATTATAGAATTATCAATATTTCCAAAAACATAATCACCTTCTAAACCTACACTTAAACCCTTGCTAACTTGATATCCAGCACCTAAAAACACTCTATTAGTACCTCCATCACCTTCATATAAAGATATTTCAGAAACTTCACCTTCAGAATCTAGAATTGTATTCTCAATAGAATAACCTACCGATGTGTTTGGTTGAAGCCCAAAAACAAAACCAGCCTTTTCTCCAACTGGAATACCAAGAATTAAATAAGATAAGTTTGCATTTGAAGATTTTTGAGTAGTCAATGCGTCTTTAACTGTTAAACCTCGGTTTTGTCCTGCAATAGAATAGGTTGTTAATCTAAATCCAGAATAAGTTGCAGGATTGGTAAATGATAATTGATTCTCATAACTACCAACAGTCCCTGAACCTCCCATACTCATTTCCTCAACTGTTTTTGTAGCTATTTCTTCTCCAATTCCTAAAATTGAATATGGTGAAGTATTTGTTTTTTGTGCAAAAGCGTTTACACAAAATAATACTATTATAAGTACTGATAAATTTTTAATCATTCTTTGTATTATAGTTCAAAATATAATTTAATCCTTCCAATAAAAAAACAGGATTTGCAAATATGCCATTTTTTAATCTTTTAGCCAAGAAATTTGTGTCTCCTCCTGTTAAAACTACTGTTAAATTTTCATCAAGTTCTTTATATCGCTCAATTACGCCTTCTATTTCAGATAAAACACCATTAATTATTCCAGAATGAATAGAGTTTTCTGTTGAATTTCCAATTAAATTTTCAGGATAATCTAATTCTAACAACGGTAAATTTACAGTAAAAGTATTTAGTGCTTTATAGCGCATTTCAACTCCTGGAGAAATTGCACCTCCATAGTACTCTTTCTTTCTATTTACAAAATCAAACGTGATACAAGTACCAGCATCAATAACAAGAACACTATTATTACTGTAATTTTGCATTGCGGCACCAATTAGCGCTACTCTATCCGCACCTAGTGTCTCTGGGGTTTTATATTTGTTCTTAAATGGCAATTTCAATTTGTGACTTAATTGAATCAAATGAAATAATTTCTCAATTTTATTCAATTTTTCTTCTGATATTGATGCTACTGAAGATATGATTGCATAATCAATTTTATGCTTTTCACTTACTATTTTTAATTCAGCAACAATTTCTTCTTTCAAAAAAACTTTATGGCCCTGCAATTTAACCCCCTCAAAAAGAGCTGTTTTCACACGAGTATTACCAACATCAATAACTAAATTCATTTATCAAAAAAAATAAAGTGTAAAAATACAAATGATTTTTCAGTTTTTGTTTTGATTAGTCTAAAAAATACTTTTATATTTGCACCCGCATTTATGCAACGGTACCTTAGCTCAGTTGGTAGAGCAATGGACTGAAAATCCATGTGTCCCTGGTTCGATTCCTGGAGG
>CAJXUO010000354.1 GCA_913061425.1 uncultured Lutibacter sp. | reverse complement strand
TACACCTCTCTATTCGTCGGCAGCGTCAGATGTGTATAAGAGACAGCCTTTAACACTAATTAACAAAAATAAAATGGTTGTTTTTCACAATATTAAAAAACTCCAAACACATTTATCTTCAATTAATACTGAAAAAATTGTAGGTTTTGTGCCTACTATGGGTGCTTTACACGAGGGTCATTTAACATTAGTGAAAAACGCTCAAGAGAAATGTGATATAATTGTTGTTAGTATTTTCGTCAACCCTACACAGTTTGATAACCCTAAAGATTTAACAAAATATCCCCGAACTCTAGAAAACGACTTTACCTTATTAAAATCTGTTAATTGTGATGTTGTTTTTACTCCCACTCCAATGGAAATATATGGTGAAAATATTGAGAGTCAAAAATTTAATTTTGATGGATTAGAACATCAAATGGAAGGAGAGTTTCGTGAAGGCCACTTTGATGGAGTTGGTACAGTCGTAAAAAAATTGTTTGAGATTGTAAAACCTGCTTTTAGTTTCTTTGGAGAAAAAGATTTTCAACAATTACAGATTATCAAAAAACTTGTTGAAAAAAATGCTATTCCACTAAAAGTAATTGGCTGCAAAATACATAGAGAAAAAGATGGACTAGCTATGAGCTCTAGGAACACTAGACTTACAGAAGAACATAGAACTGCAGCATCATTTATTTATAAAACTTTAAAAAAAGCGAAAAAGAAATTCAAATTTAGTAGTGCAAATGAGGTTGTAAAATGGGTCGAAAAGAAGTTCAACAAGCATCCTCTTTTAGAATTAGAATATTTTACTATTGCAGATGAGAAAAACTTACTTGCAATTACAAAAAAGGAGAATACTGGAAAATATAGAGCATTTATTGCCGTTTATGCAGGGAAAATTAGACTCATTGATACTATTAAATTAAAAAATAATTAATTTCAGAACATGTTAATATCAGTAGTAAAGTCAAAAATACATAGAGTAAAAGTTACAGGAGCAGATTTGAATTATATAGGCAGTATCACAATTGATCAAGATTTGATGGATGCTGCAAACATTATAGAAGGCGAGCGTGTTCAAATTGTAAACAACAATAATGGTGAGCGTCTAGAAACCTATGCAATTCTTGGAGAAAGAGGAAAGGGTGAAATTATTTTAAATGGTGCTGCAGCAAGAAAAGTTGCTGTTGGTGACGTTTTAATATTGATTACTTACGCTATGATGAAGCTAAAAAAAGCAAAGAAATTTAAACCTTCAATTGTTTTTCCAAATGAAGAAACTAATTTGTTAAATTAAGATTTTGAATAAAAAAACTAGAAAAATACTTTTCACAATAATTCCAATTGCTTTTGGAGTTTTTTTAATTGCTTCTTTTACGTCTCAACTCTCTCCTGATGACAAAAAAGACATTATAAATTCTTTTAAAACTGCTAATTATTGGTGGATTTTATTATCTCTTCTTTGCGGAATTTTAAGTCATCTTTCTAGAGCATATCGATGGAAATTTATGATAGAACCTTTAGGTTATAAACCTAAATTTCTTAACCTTGTTATGACTGTTTTAATCTCCTATTTGGTGAATTTAGTTTTTCAAAGAGCTGGTGATGTAGCAAGAGCGACTGCAATAACTAAATATGAAAAAATTCCATTTGAAAAATCGTTAGGTACTATAATTGCTGAACGTATTGCAGACGTTATAATGTTGCTTTCTATTATTGCCATTGCTTTTTTTCTTCAAGCAGATGTCATTAAAAACACTTTAATTAAAGACGATTCAAATCCCGTAAAAACACTTTCCATTTTAGCAATATTTGGAACATTCACAATTATAGGCTTGTACTTCTTAAAAAAATCAAAAAACGCTATTGCATTAAAAATCAAAAATTTTATTAATGGTTTATTAGAAGGAGTTAAAAGTATTTTAAAAATGAAAAATAAATGGTCATTTATTTTTCACACTGTTTTTATTTGGACAATGTATATTGTAATGTTTTATACAGTCACTTTTGCACTTCCCGAAACTTCCGACCTTCCTTTTGGAGCAATTATAGTTGGTTTTGTAGTTGGCGGCATCAGTATGGCGTTGACTAATGGAGGTTTAGGTGTATATCCAATAGCAGTTGCTGGAATACTTATTTTATATGGAATTGATAAAAACCCTGCGAATGCTTTTGGCTGGATTATGTGGACTGCACAAACATTAATGGTTATTACTTTTGGTGGTTTATCCTTTTTATTCCTTCCAATGTATAACAAAGAGAAATAATTTCTTTTCTTTGTGTTATGGCTAAAACTAAAACAA
>CAJXUO010000353.1 GCA_913061425.1 uncultured Lutibacter sp. | reverse complement strand
ATTAGAAATAGGCGCTTTTTTTATTTTTCTAATACTTTATGGGTTTTTATTACAAACTCTGTTCTTCTATTAAATTGATGTTCATCTTCTGCACATATTACGTTATCTACACATCTGTTTACTGGTTGAGATTCTCCATACCCTTTTGCAGAAATTCTGCTTGGATCTATGCCTCCTTTATCAACTATGTATGAAACTGTAGACTTTGCTCTTCGTACTGACAGCGCTTGATTATAACTTTTAGGCGCTCGACTATCCGTATGCGATCCAACTTCTATAATTAATCCTGGATATTTCTTCATAATTCGAATTACATTTCCAAGTTCTAATGATGCATCAAAACGAATATACGATTTGTCTAAATCAAAGTAAATTGGATCTATTCTAATTAATAATTCAGCTCCTCTAAGGTCAAAATCACCTTCAAGATTTAAAGTTAAATCTAATTCTAAGTCTGCTTCGTTAGATGTAATAAACGCTTCACTGTCTCCTTTATAAGTTCTCTTCTCTCCCACAATCTTATAATTCGCTTCACAATCAACAGGAAATTCGAATTTAGCAGTATTACCAACTACAACACTTTCAACTTTTTCACCGCCTTTATATAATGTAACTGTTGATTTTGGTAATAAGGCTCCACTATTTTTATCTCTTACAACACCTTTTGCCACTTGTGCACAAACTAAGGGTTCTTTTTCTGGTGATTTTCTTAGGTCTTCAAAAGAATAAATATCATCATCTCCTTTTCCTCCATCTCTATTTGATGAGAAGTGTCCCGTTCTCTTTCCAGACTGATATGCAAAAGTAAAATCGTCTTTATTACTATTTATTGGCCTTCCTAAGTTTTCAACTTCTTCAAAAACATTTTCTTGTAAATTTGAAACATAAATATCTAAGTTTCCATATCCATTTAAATGACCATCAGTAGAAAAATAAAGTTCGTTAGTGTCTGATATATATGGAAACATTTCTTTTCCTGAAGTGTTTATTACGCCTCCTAAATTTTGTGGTTCTCCGTATGTAGTTATACTGTCCTTTTTAACATCTACAACATAAATATCTGTTTGGCCATAACCGTTTGGCATATCAGAAGTGAAATATAATTTATTCCCTTCTTTATTTAAAGATGGATGACCTGTTTGATAATTATCATTGTTAAAAGGCATTGCAGTAATGTCTGTCCACTCTCCATTATCTGCAACTGTTGCTCTGTATAACTGTATCAACACCCAACCTTTATCTTTTCCTAGTTTTGATTTTTTTTCTTTTCTACCATCAATAGAATTGTTTCTTGAAAAATATACTGTTTTTTTATCTCTAGTAAAGGTGACATTTGATTCGTGATATTTAGTATTTATCACTTGTGAGAAATTTTTGCTATTATCAATCTCACCTTTAGAGGTAAGGTCACCTATATATAACTCTAGATAAGGTTGTTGGTTTTGTTTCCAAATTTTTCTTTTGAGTGTATTATCAATCTTCTTAGTTGATGCGTAAATTGCAGTACTATCACCAAGATAAGTAACCCCAAAATCTGAATATTTCGTATTTACATCAAGATTTTTGACTTTATAATTATCAAATTGTGCATTTATAAATGTGCAACTAAACAATAGTCCTATTAAGGGAAAAAAAATCGTTTTTTTCATTATTTATTATTAGAAGAATCTTGGACTCTTTAATTTTTTTCTATTAAAATCAAATAACAACATTATTTCATGTGAGCCAGAATTAAACTGTCCTAAATTAGATGTTGTATAATCATACGCATATCCTATACGTATATCGTCTGATATGTTTATTCCTAAAATTGCACTTATCGAGTCATCAAACCTATAACTTAACCCAAGTTCAAACGTATCATTAATCAATGTATTTACTGATAAATCTACAGAAACTGGTGCTCCAATTACTGCTTTTACCATAGCAGATGGTTTTAGTTTTACGTCATCAGAAATATCAAACACATAACCTGTTGTTAAAAAGTAATGCATTTTTTCTGACGCTGTACTTGCGCTCCTATTCCCTGATTCTAAATGCCTTGTTTCAAGGAAGTTTGGAATTGAAAAACCTGCATAAAATTTAGAAGAATAATAAAAAATTCCTGCTCCAAAATTGGGAGAAGATTTTTGAATAGGCGTATTTAAAACATCATCAGCAGCTAAACCGTTTATTGAACTAACATCTAAAATTGTGAGTCCTGATTTTACTCCAAATGCTATTTTTTTTTCATTTTCAAAATGAAGTGTATATGAAAAATCTGTATATATATTATTTTCAATTACAGGACCAATTTT
>CAJXUO010000352.1 GCA_913061425.1 uncultured Lutibacter sp. | reverse complement strand
AACTATAAGACCTAAATAATATAAAGAAATTGTGTCTCCATGATAGCAGTTATACGAAGAAGTAGAAGTTTGAAATTTGTATATAAAAATAGCAACCGCAACACTTAAATAGGTTTTAATGTCGTCCCCACAACAGTAGTATCCACTTAAGTTTATGTTACGACTGCTTTTTTTAACTTATTACAATATGATTTTACATCTAAATATATAAAAATATTCAGTGATATTTTATCGTTTAATTAAATTGGGGAGTTAATTAATCTAGAACAATGATAGAGAATATACTTCAAAAAAGCAACCGCATTGTGAAAATATTTCTTGAGTTAATAATATTTTAAAATATTCATTAAGTTATGGGTGCTAAAAAAAGTTTAATATTTGGCTTATTATTTTTGCGAACGAATTACATATTTACGATTCATATAACGGCATGCCATTTTCATCCGTTGTTAAAACAGCACTCATATAATCAAAGAACGGTCGCATTGTATTGAAAATTTGACTCACTTCTTTATAAAAATTAGGTTTTAATAATTCTGAATCACTTATTTTTTTACTTATAATAAATTGTTTGAATTGCAATAGATCTACATCTGGATGCTCTTTATCAAAACCTCTTGGAGCAGTTTTTAATTTATCTCCTTTTAACTCTCCAAATGTTTTAGTAAAAGTAGGAGAGGAGATGATTTCTCTAAATTCTGACGCGTCTGTAGCAATTTCCTTCCTTATTCTTAGTAGATCAGCTGAGTTTGGACCCCAAAAACCACCACCAATAAATGAATTATTAGGTTCTATATGGAAATAATAACCACCCCTAAGTAATTTTGTTGCTCTTTTGAATGATCCTGAAAAATGCTTTTTATAAGGTGTTTTATCTTTAGAAAACCTAACATCTCTATAGATTCTAAAAACACTTTTTTTACCATTTTGTGTTTCAATAGAATCATAGCTCTTAAATTCATTTAATAAAGCATCTGCAAAAGCAATAAACTGTTCGTTTTCTTTAACAAATCTCGGCTTATTTACTGTGAACCATTCTCTATTATTATTTTCCTCTAATTCTTTTAAAAAAGAAAGGGTAGATTGTTGAATTTTACTCATGCTTTTATTTTCTATAAAATTACAAAAAATCTCTTTCAAATTTGGTCAAAAAAAAGCGCGAATAAATCGCGCTAAATAATATTATTATAATGCAGCTTAACTAAGCAAACCTTTTATAGCTATCTTTATAGTTATAAAGCATAACGATGTTTAGAATCAACATTACTCCAGCCATCATAGTATTTCCTGCGTCTAAACTAAGGTGATACATTACTGCGTTGATTGATACACTCATCAAAATAAGCATCATTAAAGAAGCGTATTTGTTAAGTAATAAAGAGAGTCCTGCAGCAATTTCTACAATTGCTACTAAGGTCATTGTTTTAGTTGACATCAATGCTCCAAAATAATTCTGCATATCTGCAGTCATTTCTCCAGGAGGAGTTATCCAATGTCCAAACTTATTTGCACCAAAAAATAATAAAAATAATCCAAAAAGGATTCTAAGAATTAAGGTTACTTTTGAATTCATAATTAATAATAGTTTAAGTTAAAGTTCTTTAAAGGTAATTAAAAATATTCTAATCAATAGAATAGTAGTGTTTTCTTATATATCCTTACAGGAAATTCCCTTAAAATTTGTTAACAGGTGTCTTATAAATTATGAAACTATAGGCTTAAAATTTAAATACTAGATTATCTATTAATTTTATTGTGCTAATAAACTACTCATAGAATATAGAATACGAAATATCCTATTTAACATAATATAAATTATAGTACAATTGTATTGTTTTATTATTGAGAGTGGTTTATCCATTTGTAGGCTATAATGATATTATGTTAAATATCCCATAAGCATTGTATTACATAAGAATAATTGGAACTTGGGTCTTTAAACTAATAAGCGGTTTGCTTCGCAGCATTTAAAAACAATTGTATCTATAATTTGCCATTATGTAAAATTGCCGCTGCCTTTACGCTTAAATTCCAACCGCAAAGCCAACGCCAAAAAAAGCTTACTTTTCAGATATATTAAAATTCTCGTATTCAATTAAGTTCTCGTTGTAATTTTTTTCACAACATTCACGTTAATTTCCCACAAGAGTATAAAATTTTCCAATGCTCAAATCCTTGCTTTAAAATTTCTATACACTTGTTCTATTTTGAACTATTATTATACTTTTTTTGATTGGCAATATTAATATTATGTTAAATAGCTGTCTCTTATACACATCTCCGAGCCCACGAGACCTCTCTA
>CAJXUO010000351.1 GCA_913061425.1 uncultured Lutibacter sp. | reverse complement strand
CTGTAATTGCTAGGTTTGCAAGAGAATTAGATTTGCTTACAATAGGTGTAGTAACAATACCATTTTCATTTGAAGGAAAAACAAGAAATGAGCAGGCTCAAAAAGGTATTGAAGAACTTCGCAAGCATGTAGATTCTTTAGTTGTGATAAACAACAATAAATTGAGAGAAGTTTATGGAAATCTTGGATTTAAAGCAGGTTTTTCTAAAGCAGATGAAGTTTTAGCAACAGCTTCTAGAGGAATTGCAGAAGTAATTACACATCATTATACACAAAATATAGATTTAAGAGATGCTAAAACTGTTCTTGCAAATAGTGGTACCGCAATTATGGGTTCTGCAAAGGCATCTGGAAAAAATAGAGCAGAAGAAGCGATAATTAGCGCTTTGGATTCTCCTTTATTGAATGACAATAAAATTGAAGGTGCTAAAAATGTACTTTTATTAATAGTATCAGGAAGCAGTGAAATTACTATTGATGAAATAGGTGAAATCAATGATTATATTCAGTCAGAAGCAAAAACAAACGTAAATATAATTATGGGAGTTGGTGAAGACGAAAGTTTGAATGAAGCAATTGCTGTGACAATAGTTGCAACAGGTTTTCATAAAGATCAACAAGGAATAATTTCTAATATTGAAGATAAGAAAATTATTCATGCATTAGAAGAAGGGCAAGAAGTAACCTATGATTTCTCTAAAAATGACGAAGTAATTTCTGTAGTTCAAGAACAAGAGCCATTAATTATTCATGTTTTAGAAGAAGATGAAAAGCAAGTGCATGGTTTAGATGTAAATGAAGAAATGGAATTGATTTCTACGTCAGAGTTTATAAAAAACATCAATGTAATTCATGAAGATATATTATTTGAAGAAATAGATGAATTCGTAATAACATCTGCAGTAAAAGATATTGAGGTCAATGACGCTGAAGAGGTAATGGCAAGTGAAGATCAGAATCAAACAATTTTTACGTTTGATATGCCACTTTCTGAAAATAAAAAAGCAAGTGATTTAGAGCAAGAGATTGATATTAATGAAATAGAAGTTATTGGGCATGTAGTTGTTAAGCCAACAGTTGAAAATGATGTAGAACAAGTTTATTTTGAATTAGAAGATCATAATAAAGTTGAAGAAACATTTAATAAATCAACAAAAAGAACAGTTGTTAAAGAAAAGGTAGAGGAGGAATTAGAATTTAATTTAAGAACCGAGCCAACTGAAAAAGTTCAAAAAGCAGTATCTAAAAATGAATTGTCTCCATTACATTTAACTATCTCAGAACTACGAAATCGTTCTCAAGATAGAAAAGAGAAAATGAAGGAGTTTAATTATAAGTTTTCTAATAAGTTGAATCAAAATATTGATGAAATTGAAAAAGAACCAGCATATAAGAGGATGGGAGTTGAGTTAGATAATAGAACGCTATCTTCAGAAAATGTACAGTCTAAAACTGTATTAGGAGTTGATGAAAATGATGATTTGCAATTACGTTCAAACAATTCTTTTTTACATGATAATGTAGATTAAAACACTACTCAAAGACGATAACCTTAAGAAAACTCGAATTTTTTCATGAACAATGAAATTACTTCGAGTTTTTTTTATCTTAGCAACTTAAAGAAATATAAGAGATGAGTTTACAATCAAAGTTAATGGAGCAAATGAAAGTTGCAATGAAATCTAAAGATAAAGTTGCTTTACAATCATTACGAGCTATCAAATCAGAAATACTTTTGGCAAATACTAAAGGTGAAGATGCTGGTTTTACTGAAGAAGATGAAATTAAATTATTACAAAAATTAGTAAAGCAACGTAAAGATAGCGCTACACTTTATAGCGAACAAGGAAGAGAAGATTTAGCGACACCTGAATTAGCAGAAGCTAAAATAATCGCTCAATTTTTACCAGAGCAAATGAGTACTGAAGATTTGAAGAAATTTATTTCTGAGATCATTTCTAAAACAGAGGCAACTACTATGAAAGATATGGGAAGAGTTATGGGTATTGCATCTAAAGAATTGTCTGGTAAAGCAGACGGTAAAGCAATTTCGATGGCTGTAAAAGAGTTATTGGTATAAAAAGCACTTTGGCCTCGTGGCGCAACTGAATAGCGCATCAGATTTCGGCTCTGACGGTTGCTGGTTTGAATCCAGCCGAGGTCACTAGACGGGACAAATTCTTAATATTAGGATTGTCCCGTTTTTTATTATTCCCGAAACCCTTATGAATACTAGATATCTTTAAAAGTAAAGGCTTCTTATGTTTTTATGGATTTTCTCAAATCTCTTCTTTTCCACATACTAGTACA
>CAJXUO010000350.1 GCA_913061425.1 uncultured Lutibacter sp. | reverse complement strand
GTATTTATATCAAACATCTTGAATTTCTTTTAATCTAAGTGTAACTGCATTTTTATGTGCAAATAAGTGCTCTGCTTCTGCCATCAATTCAATTGCTGGACCTATATTTTTAATTCCTTCTTTATTTAATTTTTGGAACGTGATTTTCTTTACAAAACTATCAAATGAAACACCACTATAATTCTTAGCGTATCCATTTGTTGGCAACGTATGATTTGTTCCACTTGCATAGTCTCCAGCACTTTCACAACTATAATTTCCAAGAAATACAGAACCTGCATTTACAATTTTATCAATATATTTAGTTGGATTTTCACTAGCAATAATTAAATGTTCTGGTGCATATTGATTACTAAAATCAATACAATTCTCAAGGCTTTCAAGTAGAATTGATTGGCTATTCTCCAATGCTTTTACTGCAAACTCCATTCTTGGTAATTGTGCTAATTGAACTTCCAACTGTTTATTCACTTCAACGATAACATTCTCATCATTTGACAATAAAATAACTTGACTGTCTGCTCCGTGCTCTGCTTGTGATAGTAAATCTGCAGCTACAAAAGAGGGATTACTTGTTTTATCTGCAATAATTAAAACTTCACTTGGTCCTGCAGGTAAATCGATTGCAATACCTTCTTGCTGCACTAGTTCTTTTGCCTTTGCAACAAATTGATTTCCTGGACCAAATATTTTATACACTTGAGGAATCGTTTCTGTTCCATAAGCCATTGCTGCTATTGCTTGTGCTCCTCCAACTTTAAATATATTAGTAACACCAACCAACGATGCTGTAAATAAAATGGCAGGATTTATATTTCCGTTTTTATCTGGAGGTGTACACAAAACTATTTCCTTACATCCTGCTATTTTTGCTGGAATCGCTAACATTAATATGGTAGAAAATAAAGGTGCTGTTCCTCCTGGAATGTATAATCCAACTTTTTCAATAGCCACATTTTTTCTCCAACATTTTACACCTTTGGTTGTTTCAATAATAGGTTCTAGAGTGTTTTGAGAAGTATGAAATTTCTCAATATTATTTTTTGCAATAGCAATAGCCTTTTTTAAATCTTCTGGCACTAGTTTTAGTGCCTCAGAGATTTCGTTTTCGCTAACAATCAAAGAACTTAAAGTAGCCTTGTCAAATTTTTCCGTAAAATCAAATAACGCAGTATCTCCTTTTAGTTTTACTTCAGATAAAATGTCAGAAACTACATTGGTGAATTGATTTCTTTCAAATTCAGGTCTTGTTAATAGTTCTGGCCATTTATTTCTTTTTGGAAATTTTATAGTTTTCATCATACCACCATTTTATCAATTGGAACCACTAGAATACCTTCTGCACCTGCAAATTTCAATTCATCAATTACATCCCAAAATTCCTCCTCTTTAATTACACTATGTAATGAACTCCAACCTTCTTTCGCTAATGGCAAAATGGTTGGACTTTTTAAAACAGGTAAAATTGAAGTTACTTTTTTAATATTTTTATTCGGAACGTTCATTAAGATATACTTCGTGTTTTTTGCTCTAAGTACTGCTTGAATTCTAAATAATAATCGAGCCAAAATATCCTCTTTTTCTTCATCTAAGCTTTTACTCTTAACCAATACTGCTTCAGATTTTAAGATGACTTGCGTCTCTTTTAAACCATTTTTAAAGAGTGTGCTTCCAGAACTCACTATATCACATATCCCATCAGCAAGCCCAATGTTTGGTGCAATTTCAACTGAACCAGAAATTACGTGTATATCTGCCTTAATATTGTTTTTATCTAAATATGATTGAACTGTATTTGGGTATGAAGTTGCTATTTTTTTACCTTCAAAAAAATGTATAGTTTCATCTTTAACATCTTTTGGAACAGCCAATGAAACTTTGCATTTTGAAAAACCAAGTTTTTCAACAACCTCAATTTTCTTTTGCTTTTCTATTAGCAAATTTTCACCTACTATTGCAACGTCTACAACTCCGTCTTCTAAATATTGAGGGATGTCAGAGTTCCTGAGATATAATAATTCAATAGGGAAATTTGATACTTCAACTTTAAGTTGATCAATTCCATTTTTAATATTTATTCCACAACTTTTTAATAGTTTGATAGAATCTTCATTTAATCTTCCACTTTTTTGAATGGCAATTTTAAGTTTACTCATTACTTGTTTTTTAATGTTTGAGTAAATCAGGTAGTTTGTAAAAACAAAAAAACCGTTTGATTTACTCAAACGGTTTTTAGAAAAATTTATATTAAATTACATATATCACTTCTTTCTCGCTTGAGTGCCAGTATGATAATGATGATGATGTAATT
>CAJXUO010000349.1 GCA_913061425.1 uncultured Lutibacter sp. | reverse complement strand
ATGTAGAGAGGTCTCGTGGGCTCGGAGATGTGTATAAGAGACAGGTGTTAAGCCTCCAGTACTTGTAAGGTCATAGAATTCATCACTATACGTTACAGTTTCCCAGTTATGTCTAAACGTAAGTGAAAGAGAAGATTTTACATTAAAACTATATTTGCTAGATAGAGAGTTTGTTACGCTTTTTCTATTTCGTCTTCCAAAAATTATATCATCATCAACTTCACCATCTACTTCTGCATAACCTTCTTCGTAGTTAGATTTTCTATAGTTCAATGAGTAGAAGAATGCCAATTTATTATTTACACGGTATCTTGGAGATAAATTAAAACCATAGGTTCTCCTTTTATTGTTCATAAAATGTTTGTAATACTGATTATAGTCTACAGTA
Source organism: uncultured Lutibacter sp. (assembly GCA_913061425.1). GTDB lineage: Bacteria > Bacteroidota > Bacteroidia > Flavobacteriales > Flavobacteriaceae > Urechidicola. Next base: position 1,931 of record CAJXUO010000349.1, on the reverse strand, counting down.
AATTTTTTCTGATAATTAGTTGAAATCCATTGGTTAGTACCCATTCTAGCAGGTCTTTGAAAGAACACTCCACTAGTTGAGCCTTCTCTTGGTTCAAAAAAGTCTTTATTTTCACTAGAGTACTTGACATTTCCACCAAAACCTAAACGTTTTTTTAGCTGTCCTTGAAACCCTATTCCAGTATTGATTCCAGTATGAACACCGGAACTGTGTAAGTAACTTGAATTGAACCAAGAGTTTATTCGGTATGAATTAAAATCTCCCTTTGGTTTTAAAGTTTTGTATGAAAGATTACTGTATATTCTCTTCTCATTGTTCCCGAAAAGAATCCCTAAATCATTAGGATTGTAGTTTTCATCTTCAAAGTTATATCCAATTTCTCCTGTCCAATTTCCTGCTATTTTTCCAATACTTGTATCAAAAGCGTATCCATTTTTTGAATCTTCAACATCGTGAAGACTTGTCATTTTTAAAGAGCCATCAATAAGATATTTATTATCTTTTGTTTTGATGTTGTACAGTATTCCTGTTGCATTTGCATCACGAAACTCACCCTCTCTCAGTACATTGGTGTTAATAAGTGTTACGGATGAGTTTTTATTAAATAATTGATCTAGGACCATTATATTATAGTTTGAAAGTGGGTTAGTTATAACCTTTCTAGTTTCATCAGTATCATTATTTTTAACTGTTGCCTTAGTTTCTTCAGTTATAGCATTAAAAAACCCAATACCTAAACCGTTTTTTGTTCTTCCAGATATTTTCACGGCATTTAGCATTGTAACTTTGCCTGGATAATCTGTAAATTCTTCTTCGTCACTTATATCTTCTAATGCTCCTATTGGTCCTCCTCCAACTCTTCTAGAATAGAATAACCTCCCTTTAGAAAATAAATCTGTACCTTCTGTAAAAAACTGTCTTTGTTCAGAAAACTGTTGTTCAAACGGCCCTAAATTAAGTTGAACATCATCAAAACCTGCTTGACTAAAGTCAGGAATAAGTGTTGCATCTAAAGTGAAATTTTCCGACAATCCATATTTAACATCCATACCTAAACTCCAATCATTTTCAGTGACTCCGTTATTAGTGTCTGATGTGATAGAAGCATATGGATAAAAAGTTAAACGTGTCGGTGGTTTTAAGTTTTCAAACCCTTTAACTAAACCGTCATATTGTGTCCAACTTCCTACAGTGTTATCTATATGGTTCCAGGTGTATTGTGAGTTTAAATTCTCTAACCTTCTGTGAAAATTGAATCCCCAAGATTGGGTTGGTTGGTTGGAAAATCGTAAGGCTCTATAAGGAATCATCATTTCTATATTCAATCCTTTATCTGTAATTTCAACATTGCTTTCCCAAACGGCACTCCAATTAAAATCTTCATTACCATTTGAAATTTTAGCATCTGCTTGATTTCCGGCACTTTGAACTATAAATTCAAATCCATTTTGGCCATCATCATTTGGATTGATAATTACTGATAAAAAATCTACCTGACCAAAATTATCTCTAGAGGCATATTGCATTGGAATATTATTTATATCAGGATAAGATAAAACGGCAGAAATATAGACACCTTTATCATCATAAACTACCTTGACTTCAGTTTTGTAATCTGTATGTGCTTGTTTTCCATTGTCTGGACGCATTTCAATAAAATCGGTCATCACTTCTGTATCTTCCCATGCTTTGTCATTTAGATTTCCATCAATTTTGGGCGCTTTACTAACTCTAGTTGTAGTAATGGTTTTTCGGTTTGTTTGATCTTGAGCATTTATTAATAAAAAACAAAAGATAGCGAATAAGGAAAATATTTTTTTCATAGGGTACAGTTCAATCAGTCAAGTTTATAATGCGAAATTATCCAAGTTATTATTATAGAACTCTTAAATTATTGTTAATTGAAGTAAAGACGCTGTCTCTTATACACA
>CAJXUO010000348.1 GCA_913061425.1 uncultured Lutibacter sp. | reverse complement strand
GCTATAATTACTATAAAAATTGAAATATAACCAGCTCCAACTATAGTGAACATTGGTCCTGGACAAGCGCCTGCTAGTGCCCAACCTAAACCAAATATAATTCCGCCAAACATATAACGACTAAAGCTCTTTGCTTTTGGGTTAAAGTTTATTTTTTCTCCATAGAAAGATTTGATTTTGAATCTTTTGATTGATTGGACTACTATAATTCCAATAAATAATGCAGAACCAATAATACCATACATATGAAAGGATTCAAATTTGAACATTTCATAAATACGAAACCAAGAAGCTGCTTCCGATTTAAACATTGTGATTCCGAAAAGGATTCCGATAAATAAGTATATAAGTGTTCTCATTGTTTAAAATAGTAAAGGGAAAATAAAGTGAATCATTGTTAGACCTCCAATAAAGAAACCTATAACAGCTATTAAAGAAGGCAATTGTATATTACTTAATCCTGAAATTGCATGACCAGAAGTACAACCTCCAGCATAACGTGCTCCAAAACCTACTAATAATCCTCCAATAATCAAAAGCAATATATTTTTGATGCTTAGTAATGCCTCAGTATCGAATAACTCAGTCGGAAGATATGCAGTTCCTGCACTTTCAAAACCTAGAGATTTTAATTCTAAAATGGTATCTGCACTTATTGCTACTGCTGTATTAGAACTTAAAAAATACGATCCTATGAAACCGCCAATAACAGTACCAAGCACTACAACTAAATTCCACTTTTGCGATTTCCAGTCAAATTTAAAGAAATCAGTTTTGTTACCTGCTCCGCAAATAGTACACATTGTGCGCAAGTTTAAAGACATTCCAAAATTTTTATCCACCATTATAAGTAGGAACATTATAAAGGCTATCATTGGGCCAGCTAAATACCAAGGCCACGGTTCGTATATCCAGTTCATTTTTATAATTTATAATGTTGATGGGCAAACGTACGTTGAAACTTCAACGTTTACCTCTTTTATTGCTTTAAAACCACCTTGAACGTCAATTAAATTATGAATGCCTCTACTTTTTAGAATAGATGCTGCAATCATACTTCTGTAACCTCCTGCACAATGAACATAGAAGGTATCTGTATCTGGAAATTCTGCAAGATGATTATTAATATAATCTAACGGTGTGTTATTTGCACCTAATACATGCTCTGATAAGAACTCTGCTTCTTTTCTTACATCAAATATAAGAACATCTTCACTTTCTTTTGCTTCTTTAAGAGTCGTTGCTGGAATAGAGTTCACGTTATCATATTCTTTAGAGGCTTTTTTCCAGGCATCAAAACCACCTTTTAAATAACCTAAAGTTTGGTCAAAACCAACGCGTGATAAACGTGTAATTGTTTCTTCTTCTCGGCCAACCGGTGTTACTAGTAGAATTGGCTGTTTAACATCTACAATTAAAGCGCCTACCCAAGGGGCAAAACCGCCATCTAATCCTATAAAGATTGAACGCGGAATATGCCCTCTAGCAAAATCATTTTGATGACGTACATCTAATACAATCGATTCTGTTTCATTTGCTGCGACTTCAAAAGTTTCAGGAGATAAGGCTTGAGCACTACGTTTTAATACATCTTGAAAGTCATCGTAACCCTCTTTATTCATCTTCACGTTTAATGGAAAATATTGAGGTGGTGGCAATAAACCATCTGTAACTTCTTTAATAAACTCTTCTTTAGTCATATCAGCACGTAAAGCATAATTTGTTTGCTTTTGGTTACCTAACATACCTACTGTTTCCTTGCTTAATTTTTTACCACAAGATGAACCAGCTCCGTGTGCCGGGTAAACAATAACATCATCTGCTAAAGGCATTATTTTATTACGAAGACTGTCGAATAAAAAACCTGCTAAATCTTCCTCTGTAATGCTTCCTATTTTTTGTGCTAAATCTGGACGACCTACATCTCCTAAAAATAAAGTGTCTCCACTAAAAATAGCGTGGTCTTTTCCATTTTCATCTTTTAAAAGATATATAGAACTTTCCATAGTATGCCCTGGTGTATGTAAAACTGTAATCGTTATATTACCTAGTTTAAAGACTTGACCATTTTTTGCTATGATGGCATCGAAACTTGTTTCTGCATTTGGTCCAAAAACAATTGGTGCACCCGTTTCTTTAGATAAAGTAACGTGCCCACTAACAAAATCTGCGTGGAAATGTGTTTCGAAAATATATTTAATCTTGGCATTATCTGCTTTAGCTTTTTCTATATAAGGTTTTACCTCACGTAGAGGATCTATAATAGCAACTTCACCATTACTCTCAATATAATAAGCGCCTTGCGCTAAACATCCTGTATATATT
>CAJXUO010000347.1 GCA_913061425.1 uncultured Lutibacter sp. | reverse complement strand
TGACGTTTCTAAAATGACATTAAAACTAAATTTTGATAAACAATTTGATACTGATTATAAATTTCGATTTTTACCCAATGCAATTGAAGACTTGTTTGGAAATATAAATGACACCCTAAATTTCTCTGCCAAAACAAAGCATCCTGATGATTATGGCAATATAAATTTGACCCTTACAAATGCTGAAAATTTTCCAATAATCATTGATCTTCTTGATGATAACGACGAAGTTGTAGAGCAAATTTACGCTACTGAAAACCAACCATTTAGGTTTAAACATTTAGACCCTGAAAATTATACTTTTAGAGTTATATTTGACGAAAATAAAAATGGAAAGTGGGACTCTGGAAACTTTTTATTGAGAACAAATCCTGAAAAAATCAAGTACTATAATAAAGTAATTGAGATTCGGGCAAATTGGGAAGTAAATCAAACATTTAATTTAAAATAGACACCCCTATATTTTTATTGAATTTGGGTTTTAGGAAAAAAATTGAGAAAAATTGCACCTCTAATATTTGTCCTTTTATTCATAGTTACAAATACATCTGCACAAAATTGGTCTAAATGGCAATATTATTTTAGTGATTGGAATCTATTCCTACATGTTGGTTACATCTACTATTTAAACTAAAATAAGCATTACACTTTTGCTAGAGCATTTGAAATATCTTCAATTAAATCTTCAACATCTTCAACACCAACACTCAGTCTAACTAAAGAATCTGTAATCCCTAATCTTTCTCTTTCTTTTAAAGGTATAGAAGCGTGTGTCATAGTCGCTGGATGGTTAACTAAACTTTCTACTCCTCCAAGTGATTCCGCAAGAGTTATTACCTCAAAACTCTCTAAAACTTTAAAGGTACTTTCTTTAGAATCTTCTTTTAATCTAAATGACAACATTCCTCCAAAACCTTTCATTTGCTTCTTTGCAATTTCATGATTTGGATGACTCTCTAAACCAGGATAATAAACCGATTGTACCTTGGGATGATTTGTTAAAAATTTAGCAATTCTCATTCCATTTTCATTATGCCTTTGCACCCTTAACGCCAAAGTTTTAACTCCTCTAAGTGCTAAAAAACAGTCCATAGGACCTGCAATAGCTCCAGCAGCAAACTGAATAAAATGTATTTTTTTTGCCAATTCCGCATCTTTTACCATCAACGCTCCCATGACAACATCAGAATGTCCTCCAATATATTTAGTAGCAGAATGCATTACTAAATCCGCACCTAAATCTAAAGGCCTTTGATTGTATGGCGTTGCAAAAGTATTATCTACAGCCGTTAAAATATTTCTTTCTTTGGCAATTGCTGTGATTGCAGAGATATCTGCGATTTTTAATAATGGATTTGTTGGGGTTTCTAACCAAATCAACTTTGTGTTATCAGTTATTGCTCCAATTATATTATTAGGATCATTCATGTCTACAAATGAAAACTTCAATCCAACTTTTTCGAAAAGTTGTGTGAACATTCTATAAGAACCTCCATATAAATCATCTCCTGCAATAATTTCGTCTCCAGGATTAAACAAACGCATAACGCAATCTGTTGCTGCTAGACCAGATGAAAAAGCGAATCCATAAGTACCGTTTTCAATACTAGCAAATGCATTTTCTAAAGCATGTCTGTAGGGTTTTCTCCTCTAGAGTACTCATATCCTTTATGCTTACCAGGACTTTCTTGAGCATATGTTGAAGTTTAAAAAATAGGAGTCATTACTGCTCCTGTACTTGGGTCATGTTGCTGACCTCCATGAATAGTTTTTGTATTGAATTTCATATAAATAATCTAATTATAAAGCACAAATGTACTGTTATTTTGTAAGTTTTTTGATTAATTTCCCAACTGTTAATCCTTGTCCAATTATTGAAAACACGACAATAATATACGTAATTACTAAAAATAAATCTCGATGCATTTCTTGAGTCAAACTTAATGCTAAGGCAATTGAAATTCCACCTCTTAAACCTCCCCAAGTCATAATCAAATTTGTGTTTGGAACAAAATCAAGTTTTTTAGCAAAGAATTTTATTGGCAACATCAATGATAAATAACGAGCAAACAACAACATAGGAATTGCTAAAACACCTGCTAAAATAAATTTGCCATCAAAAGTTAAAACTAATATTTCCATTCCTATCATAACAAATAGAATGGTGTTTAATAGTACGTCAACTAATTCCCAAAATTTATCTACATATTGCTCTGTGATTTTACTCATTGCAGATTCTCTTACCGTATCATTTCCAACCATTAATCCCGCAGTAACCATTGCTAAAGGTGCCGAAACGTGCATTTTTTGAGCCAATACTGTTCCGCCCAT
>CAJXUO010000346.1 GCA_913061425.1 uncultured Lutibacter sp. | reverse complement strand
GATGTTATTCCAATTGAAAGAGAATTAGATGGTATATAATAAGACGTTTGTTCGGCAACCGTAGTAATATTATGTATTGCAATTGGCGTGGCATCTCCTGTCTCAAAAAATATACCGTAAAATAACAAGGGGCTTCCTATATATGATTCTTGATTATCATCCACAAAATATCCATATTGTGCAGTTGTTGACACCCCATTGCTTTGGTTAAATAACCTCTCAAATTGCATATGCTCAAAAGGTACTTCTATTTTATAATCCGTAGATGGTGCATCAAATATATCACCATTTAAAGAAAAACTTTCAGAACCCCATCCTGCATTAAACAGTTGGTTATATTGTTTAGTTAAAAAAGTTCCAAGTCCTTTATATGCAAATGAAACACTTTTAAAAGGCAATGCTACATTAACTTGTGATTTTGAAGTATCTAAATATTGGTCAATATTAATGTTGCTGGGATTATACACAAAATTATAGTAACTATCTAAAGTCTTAACTACAATAATCCCATTATCTATATAAGCAGTTAGATTGAACATTTGGAATATCCCCGACAGAAAATCTATTATTTTAATTTTAGGTATTTGTTCAAGAATAGCAAATGGAATTGTTGAAGAATTAAAAGTAAGAGTAACATTATTTCTAAATACCCTTGATATTGGAAGTGGAATACCTGCAAGTATATAATCTGCTTTAAATTCCCATTGTAAACCATATTGATTAAAAGCAATTCCTACCGAAGATGCAATTTGAACCGTATAACTACCAGCACCAAGAATTGTATCTGAAGGAATGACTGGTGTCTGCACATCTGTTACATCTGTTTCCATATAAACCACTTGATTTTGTCCATTTACATTTTCCAAAACTCTAATGCTATAAAGAGTGGCAGGGTTGGTAGGTGTTATTGTTAAAATGTTTTCAGTATTTACAACATTTGATAACTGGTTTACAGTCACAATACCATTTTCTTCTGTAACAAAGTTTGAAATACTTGCTGGAGTGTCAGTAATAATGCTAAAATCTGATACTGTAACCCAAACTATTTCAACTTGTGCAGCTGGTGTCACTTGACCTTTCTTTCTATGCAGCCACATATAAAGATTATAAAACTTTAATACATTTGGATTTTTAAAAAAATCAGTAGAAAATTCTATTTCATACTGGGTTTCTATTGCACTAATTATAGCATTTAATTTTATAGCATATTTTAATTGATTCCATTCAACCCCATTACTTGCATAAGCACCACTTGCGTTATAATAAAGATTGCCTTGTGCAAAAGAACCCTGTGTGCTATCATAAGACAGTTGGTCTGTATGCGTTATTAATGGCGTTATAATGTTACTCCCAACAGCACTCATTTTAGATTTAACAGTTGCATAGTCATAGTCTAAATCATCTGCTGCCAAAGAACTTAAAGAACCCAAATCATTGTCTCCTAAAACATCTTTTAAATTTACTGTGTTTCCAAAGAAAGTAATTCTATAAGTATGTGCTAAATTGTTTTTTAAGTCAACTCCGTTAAGTGTTATTTTACCTTCCTTAAATAAAATACCATTTAGTTCTAATGACGCAGTTGCTTTTATTCTTGCATCAAAAGCATTATTAATGTTAAAATTATAATAGTGTTTAAATATTAAATTATTTGTTTTAGATGCAGGTACAGAAAAGGTTTTTGTAAACTCTGTAAATATCTTTTTTATGTCCCTTACATTTTGGATTGTTTGCGTAAGCGAAACTGTTTCATCTTTAAATAATTCAACTCTTTCAGTACCAATATATAATTGTAGTTGTTGCATTTATCTAATGTTGTTTATAAAATTAAATGCTTCTTCAAAATCCATTGTGTATTCAATTAGACTATCGTTTACAGATGTTTTAAATTTTATAGATGACTTTTTAACTTTTACAGGTATAATTTCATTACTACTTGGGTCTGTTTTCTGTGGTCTTTCAAGCCAAACGTATTCCGATAATAGTAACTGCTCAAAGAATTGGTTTGCTTGTTCAGGATAGTAGCCACTACTTAAAGTAAATGATTGCTTAGCAGTTGTATTAAATACTTTATTAGGTGCATCTGTAATAGAATATGTAGCAGGATTGTTTGTATTTGGATATGTTAAAGTATTAGCTTTATACCCTTCGTTTTTTCTACCTAAATTTTTTGTTTCTTTTAAGAAGAACCATAAATCTTGTTGCACTCCAAACTTATTAATAAATATAATCTTTCTGCCACTTCCATATTTTGTGCAATCTATTCTTGATATTGTCGATGGATATACTCCACCTATTGTAGTTGAACCTTGTGCAAAAGACTGAACAGATATAGT
>CAJXUO010000345.1 GCA_913061425.1 uncultured Lutibacter sp. | reverse complement strand
CAATATATCAAAACCTAAACATTTGGAAGGTGATTCCTTTATTGAAGCGTTAGAAAACCCTTTAGAAAATTATAAAAACACTGCATTAGCTCGCTATCTAAGAGGAGAAACTTTAATTGCTGACAACTATTTTTATACAGAGTGGCAAAAAAAGAATAAAACAATTGCTAAAATGTTATACGATCATAAAATAGATCCCGATGAAAACAGAAATTTAGCAGTAGAAAGCGAATACAACCAAATAGTAGATAGTTTAAGTATACTACTCAATCAAAAAATATCAAAAAATTAAAAATTATGAACAAAATATTTTTCTTATTCGTTTTTTTACCCATGATGGTCTTTTCACAATCTAAAACTATTACAGGATCGGTAACTGATGACGGGGGATTACCTATACCTGGAGCTACCATTTTAGTTAAAAATTCAAAAAACTTAGGAGCTACTACAGATTTTGATGGGAATTTTAATATTACAATTCCTTCTAATCAAACTAAAATTTTAGTATTCTCTTATCTAGGATATACAACCCAAGAGGTAAACGTTTCTAACACTACAAATGTTAATTTAATAATGATTCCAGACCAAACACAACTAGATGAAGTTGTAGTGATAGGTTATGGAACCGTACTTAAAAAAGATGTTACGGGATCATTAGTAACAGTAAAAGTTAAAGACAATGTAGCAAACCAATCAGGTACCATAGATCAACTATTACAAGGAAGAGCAGCTGGTGTTCAAGTAACTCAAAATGCAGGTGCTCCTGGGTCCGGTATTAGTGTAAAAATTAGAGGAACCAATAGCTTACGTGGAAATAACGAGCCTCTTTATGTCATTGATGGTGTTATTATATCATCAGCCGGAGAAGATGTAATTGCTGCCGGTGGTGTGGGTAATTCAGGGCAAGAAGCTCAAAATGGGTTAAATGGTATTAATCCGCGTGATATTGAAAGCATTCAAGTTTTAAAAGATGCATCCGCAACGGCTATTTATGGTTCTAGAGGAGCTAACGGAGTCGTACTAATAACGACTAAACAGGGTGTTAAAGGGGAAGTGAAAATTAATTCCTTTACAACAACTTCTATAAGAACTATGGATAAAAAATATGATGTTTTAGACGGTAATGGCTATGCTAATTATCAAAATGAAATGGCGTTACTTAATGGTCTTAATCCTCGATTCCAAATAGATGGTTCTCAAATATTTGGAATTACTTATGATACAGCAGGTAATCCAAATGTATCAAATAGACCCGCTCAAATTTTAAGTTGGCAAGATGAATTATACCGACAAGGATTTAGTACAAAAGTAGGTTTTTCAGCTTCTGGCGGTAGTGATAATGGAAATTATTATATCTCTTTAGGTTTTGATGAACAAGAAGGTATTGTAAGTAACTCAAGTCTTAAAAGCACTGATTTCAGAATTAATTTAAATCAAGACCTTACAGATAAATTAACGTTAAAAGCTAGAGTTAGTGCTTCTTTTAACGATATAAACTTTAGCGAAGGTGGAGATTTAAATGGTTCTAACCAAAGTTTTGTTAGAAATGGTATTTTATTTAGACCCGTTATTACTGAAGAAGTTGAAGATTTGGGAGAAGATTTAGAGGCTTCAAACCCGTATTCTTGGGTAAACGACTTTGAAGATGTATCTAAAGCAAAGCGTTACATTGCTTCTTTAGAACTGAATTATAAACTACCTCTAAAAGGACTAAAATATCAATTAAAAGTAGGTGGTAATGTTAGAACTAAAGATAGAAGACGTTTTTATGGCTTAACAACATTTCAAGGGAATCTTTCTAATGGTGCACTACAAATATCAACATTAAATACTACATCCTTTCAAGTCAATAATTTTTTAAGGTTCAATAGAACATTTAAAAGAAAACATAGAATAAATGCTACCGCAGGTGTAACTTATGATGTAAGAAATGTAGAGAGAAGTATTTATGCAGTAGCAGATTTTGTTACAACTGAGCTTACTACACAGCAACCTTTTTTGGCTTCGGTAATTTCGCAGCCATTACGATATTTAAAATCTGATCAACAAATATTTTCTTTATTGGGTCGTTTAAACTACACTTTTAATAACAAGTACATACTTACAGCATCTTTTCGTAGAGATGGTGTTTCTAAATTCTCAAAAGAAAACAGATTTGGTTTCTTTCCGTCATTTGCATTAGCATGGAGACTTGATAATGAGAAGTTTATTAAAAATTTAAATGTTTTTGAAGATTTAAAATTAAGAGTTGGTTGGGGTGAAATTGGAAACCATGGTGTTGGGTCTTATGGTACTTTGTCTGATTATGGTATAAACGGACAGCTATACGGTACTCCTGG
>CAJXUO010000344.1 GCA_913061425.1 uncultured Lutibacter sp. | reverse complement strand
TCCTAATTGAGGGTGAACTACATATTCACTCGGAAGTAATTTTCGTGCGTTTTCTAATACTGAATAATCTCTTCCTTGTAATAATTGATACGTACTTACAGGTCCAATTTCTGAAGAAATTGTTGAAATTTCTCTTATCGGATTTGTTTCAGTAAATAAATTAAATAAATTATTTGATTGATTTGAAGGGTCTTGTTGAACTCCTCCAGACGGAAAAATACCTGCTCCAGCAATATTTGTTGGATCGTTTTCTCCTACATCTGAAATCGCAACAATATTTCTAAAATTGTCTATAGATGCTTGCCTATTCGTTACCCAAACCTCAACTCGTGTAATATTAATTTGACTATTTATTAATGGAAAATTTTCTAAAGCAACATCATAATTGTCTCTATAAACTTGCGATAAGAAAAAGTGTCTATCAGCATCATAATCCGTAGCGCGTAATTCAAATTCATTGATCGTAGAGCCTCCTTGAGCAGCAACAGTTCTTGTTTGAGATTTCTGCTCTGCAAAGACTCCTGTAACTGTAGTTTTACCAAATTGCAATTGAGTTTTCAAACCAAATAAACTCTGCGCACCAGTAATCAAAGAATTTTTAATAGGCATACTTACATTCCCAACTTCTATTTTTTGTAAAATATCATCTTCGGTTGGTGTATATTCTAACTTTATAAGATTTTGAAAATCAAAAGTAGATTGCGTATCGTAGTTCGCTGTAACACCTAATCTCGTTCCGATTTTAGCATTTATACTTGCAGATATTTGTTGGTCAAAATTAAAGGTTGTGTTTTTTCTATTTCTTTCAGATATTTGAGGATTATCAACTTTTTGTGACAATACCCCTAACTCTACTAGAACACTTCCTTGAGGATTTACTTCAATTGTATTGCCTCCAAAAATAGACTCAAACAAACTAGATTTCACATAGTATTTAGGTAATAAGTTCTTTTGAGCATCTGCGCTTCCAGCAGCTTTACCACCAACAGCTTTTAATTTTTCTTTAAAATGCGCCAGCATATCTTGTCTTAAACTGTACTTTCTATACTCGCTAGGAGTCATATAAACAGGCTGAGAGACATAGTAATCTCCTATTTTCTCTCTTATAATATATTTTTGAAGTGATGAATCATAGGTGACTTCAATTACTGTCGGACTATTTAATATTAAATTCCCACTTTGAGAGTTATTAAAATTATATGGAAGCTTTGAAATTGAATCTGTTGTAATATCTACAGGATCTGTAGTTGGTGGACTGCTAATTTGAGAAAAAATAGGAGCATAAAAACTACTGCTCAATACAATAATTGCAACTAATTTAGTTATTAAATATTTTTTTTTCAAATTACTACAAATTTTTAAGCGCTTGTTTGATTAGATTCTCAACACTCAAGTCGCTACTCTCCTTTAAAATTTTATCTACAACCCTTTCTGATTGCTTGGCATTAAACCCTAAAACATCCAATGCTGATAACGCTTCATTTTTGTTAGTATTGCTTTGAGAAACAGAAATATCATCAATTCCATAGGTCTTAATTATCTTATCTTTCAAATCAATAATTACTCTTTGGGCTGTTTTCGTTCCAATCCCTTTTACCGATTGTATCGTTGGCACATCTCCAGAAGCAATGGCGTGTTGAATTTCTTGGGTTGTCATAGAAGACAACATCGTTCTTGCAATGCTAGGACCAACACCTGAAACTGAAATTAATAATTTAAAAATTTCTCTTTCAATTTTGCTTATAAAGCCAAACAATGTGTTAGAATCTTCTTTTACAGATAAGTATGTATATAAAAAAATAGCCTCTTCATCTGGAATTAATGAAAAAGTGTTTAAAGAAATGTGAGCGTAATAGCCTATTCCGTTGCACTCTACAATTACATATGTTGGGTTTTTTTCTACTAATTTTCCTCTTAAATGAGTAATCATCTATCAATTTTTATTTTTCAAATGTACTGAAATATTCCTATTTTTTTGATTTATTTTGAGCATCAATCACAGCAACAGCAGCCATATTTACAATTTCATCAACACTTGCTCCTAATTGTAATATATGAGCAGGTTTTTTCATCCCCATCATTATAGGGCCAATAGATTCAGCATCATACAATTCCTTCATCATTTTATAACTAATATTCGCCGATTCTAAATTTGGGAATATCAACACATTTACCTTTTTATCTACTAGTTTAGAGAACGGAAATTCCCTCTTTAACATCGCTGGATTTAAAGCAAAATCTGCTTGCAATTCACCATCTATAACAACATTTGGATAGTATTTATGGATATGATCTACAGCTGCTCTAATTTTTTTTGAAGACTCTGATGACGATGCCCCAAAATTAGAAAAAGAGAGT
>CAJXUO010000343.1 GCA_913061425.1 uncultured Lutibacter sp. | reverse complement strand
ATTCCAAGAAAGCCTGTAACGTACAGTTCAAGTTCTTTTTTAAGCGAATCTATACAGAGAAATAAAAAAGTAAATACACTTCAAGAATCATTGATTAAGTATTACATTTCGCAAGACTCGACAAGTAATTACTTCACATCATCTAATGGATTTTGGTATAAATATATCCATAAAATAAATGAAGAAAAAAGGAAGCCAATTACTGGAGATGAAGTTGAATTTGAATTTGAAATTTCTGATTTTTCAAATAGAATATTGTATTCTATTGAAAATTTAGGTAAACAGTCTCATTTGATTGACAAAGAGGATATTGAGTATGGAATACAGAATGGATTGAAATTAATGAAAGAAGATGAGGAGGTTGTTTTTTTATTCCCTTCACATACTGCTTTTGGGTATTCTGGAAATCAAGAGAAAATAGGAATTAATCAACCGTTAATATATAAAGTAAAATTAAATAAAATCAATAAAATAAAATGAAAACAATTAAATTTATCGTAGGTATTATTGCAGCAGTAACATTAACATCATGTAATTGTCAGGGAGTTACAAACAAGCCATTAATAACACAATTAGATTCTGTGAGTTATGCAGTTGGATTAGATATGGCTATTAAATTAAAAGCTAATTTTAGTGAAGTAGAAAGAGACTTATTTGTTCAAGGGTATCAAAATGGAATGGATTCAATTAATTTGTTATTAGAGGAAAAAGATATTAGCAAAACTTTAAGTGATTATTTTAGAGAAAGACAACAAATAAAATCTAAGGAAAAAGCAGAACAAGCAAAAACCAACGCCGAAGAAGAATTTGGGACTGTAAAAATTGAAGGTGAAAAGTTTTTGGCAGATAACAAACTTAAAAAGGGAGTTGTTACAACTGATAGTGGTTTGCAATATATTGTTATGAAAAAAGGAAATGGACCTATGCCTAAGAGAGCAGATAGAGTATCAGTTCATTATCATGGAACCCTTATCGATGGAACTGTATTTGATAGTTCTGTAGATAGAGGGAAGCCTTCTGAATTTGGAGTTGGACAAGTTGTTCAAGGTTGGATTGAAGGTTTGCAGTTAATGAATGTAGGATCTAAATACAAATTCTTTGTTCCTCAAGAGTTAGGATATGGTGCGACTCCACGTCCAGGAGGTGCAATTAAGCCATTTATGACTTTAGTTTTTGAAGTTGAATTACTTGAGATAAAATAAATATGAAATTTAAGTTACTGTTATTGTCTGTTTTAGTATTAAGTCTTTTTTCTTGTGAGGGAAGATTAGATAAAAAATACAAAACTCTTCCTGAAGGCATATATGCTGATATTCAGTTAGACGAAGGAGACATCTTATTGTCACTAGAGTTTGAAAAAACGCCAATAACAGTAGCTAATTTTGTTTCACTTGCTGAAGGGACTAGCACACGTGTTATAGGTTCATTAAAAGGAACTCCATTTTATGATGGATTAATTTTTCATAGAGTTCTAAGCAAAATAAATGGAAGTCCTAATGATTTTATGGTTCAAGGTGGTGATCCTTTAGCAAATGGATTAGGAGGTCCTGGATATACATTTATCGATGAATTTTCGCGTGATTCTATTGGGAGATTGATGTTAAAACATGATGGACCAGGCATTTTGTCAATGGCAAATTCTGGACCTGGAACTAACGGAAGTCAATTTTTTATTACAATGACTCCTCAGCAACATTTAAATGGGAAACATACCGTTTTTGGTGAGGTTGTAAATGGGCAAAAAATTATTGACAGCATGAAAGTTGGCGCAAAAATGAATACAGTTAAAATAGTTAGGATTGGTGAAAAGGCTAAAGAATTTAATGCTGTTAAAACATTCAATAATCAGTTTAAAAAAACGGATAAATTAAAATCATCATTCTTAAAAAAAGTTGATGAGAATTTTAAAAAGGCTAAAGAATTACCTTCTGGACTAAAGATATTTTACACTAAAAAAGGAGGGGGTAAGAAGCCTGGAATTGGAAGTGATATTTTAATTCATTACGCCGTTTATTTTACAGATGGTTCCCTTTTAGACACTAATTATAAACAAGTGGCTAAAGAGTATGGAGTTTATAATCTAGAGCAAGATAAAAGAAAAGAATATGAACCTTTTTCATCAAAGTATAGTATGGAAGCAAGTTTGATTCAAGGATTTAAAGAAGGGTTGCATCAAATGAGATTTGGTGATAAAACAATGTTGTTTGTGCCGTATCATTTGGCTTATGGGACTCAAGGTAAGAAAGGAATAGCGCCAAATACAGATTTAATTTTTGAATTAGAAATGTATCCCAAAAACAAAAAATAAATGTTAGAAGAAATTAAAAATATTGATACTGACTTATTAATCTGTCTCTTATACA
>CAJXUO010000342.1 GCA_913061425.1 uncultured Lutibacter sp. | reverse complement strand
ATATAAAGAAGTGCTGCGCGTGTTGCGAAAAGTACAGTATCAATAATGGTTTAGTTAATATAAATTCTCAACCTTTATATGCCTTTTCTTAGAAGGTTGTTTTGCTCTTTAATTAACTCTGTCAATTCGTTTAAAAGCTCAATGTCTTTTGGCGTTTTTAATGTTTCATCCTTAGGGTCTTCGGCCTTATTTCTTAAAATATTTATAAATTTTACAACTAGAAATACAGTGACTCCAACAATAATAAAATCTAAAGTCACTTCAAATAAACTTCCATAACCAATAGCTACTTCTTCAGTTTTGATGATGTTACCTTCAATGATTCCTTCTCGAAGAATTATTTTTTTGTTTTCAAAGTTTATTCCATTGGTTAATAGTGATAATGGCGGCATTAAAATTTGTTTAACCAACACATCTACAACTTTGTTAAATGAAGCGCCAACAATAACTCCAATAGCAATGTCCATCATATTTCCTTTTACAGCAAACTCTTTAAATTCTTTTATTAAATTCATTTTTTTGTGATTAGTATAGAACAGCAAAATTACAAGAAATAAAAAAAGCCCAAGCATTTGCTTGGGCTTTCTAATTATAAAATATTTTTAATTTTTATAAATCAAATTTAATTCCTTGTGCTAACGGTAATTCGTCAGAATAGTTTACTGTATTCGTTTGTCTTCTCATGTATACTTTCCAAGCATCAGATCCAGACTCACGTCCGCCACCAGTTTCTTTTTCTCCACCAAAAGCACCACCTATTTCTGCACCAGAAGTTCCGATGTTTACATTTGCTATTCCACAATCAGAACCTGCATAAGACAAGAACTTTTCTGCTTCTTTCAATTCATTTGTCATAATAGCAGAAGACAATCCTTGAGCAACACCATTTTGTTTTTCAATAGCATTTTCTACATCACCAGAATATTTCATTAGATATAAAATAGGAGCAAAAGTTTCATGCTGAACAATTTCAAAATGATTTTCTGCTTCAATAATTGCAGGCTTTACATAACATCCAGATTCGTAACCGTCTCCTTCTAATACTCCACCTTCAACCAATACATTTCCACCTTCAGCCTTTGCTTTTTCAATTGCAGCTAAATAAGTGTTTACTGAATCATGATCAATTAACGGACCTATATGATTTTTTTCGTCTAACGGATTTCCAATTGTTAATTGACCATAAGCCCCAACAATAGCATCTCTTACTTTATCATAAACAGATTCGTGAATAATTAATCTTCTTGTAGAAGTACAACGTTGTCCACATGTTCCAACAGCGCCAAATACAGCACCTGGAACTACTACTTTTAAATCTGCAGTAGGCGTAATAATAATTGCATTGTTTCCTCCTAATTCTAATAATGATTTTCCAAAACGTTCTGCAACTGTTGAACCAACAATTCTTCCCATTCTTGTAGATCCTGTTGCTGATACCAAAGGAATTCTTGAATCCTTTGTCATCATTTCACCAACTTTATAATCTCCATTGATAATAGAAGAAATACCTTCTGGTAAATTGTTTTCTTTTAAAATTTCAGCAATAATATTTTGACATGCTACTGAACATAAAGGCGCTTTCTCAGAACCTTTCCAAACACACACATCACCACAAATCCAAGCTAAAGCTGTATTCCAAGCCCAAACAGCTACTGGAAAGTTAAATGCTGAAATGATTCCAACAACACCAATTGGATGCCATTGCTCTCTCATTACGTGTCCTGGACGTTCAGAAGGAATTGTCTGACCGTTTAATTGTCTTGATAAACCAACTGCAAAATCACAGATATCAATCATTTCTTGAACTTCACCGTAACCTTCTTGTAAAGATTTACCCATTTCATAAGAAACTAATTTCCCTAAAGGCTCTTTTAAATCTCTTAATTTGTTTCCAAACTGACGTACAATTTCTCCTCTTTGTGGAGCAGGCATATGTCTGAATGATTTATATGCAGCGGTTGCTGTAGTCATCACTCTTTCATAATCTTTTTTTGAAGTTGTTTTTACTTTTCCAATTAATTTTCCATCAACTGGAGAATATGATTCTATAATTTCTCCGTTAGAAAAATTATTAGAACCTGTAGAAGTTCCTTCGTTTATGTCTTTTAAGCCTAATTTTTTTAGTGCTTCTTGTATTCCAAAATCTGTTGCAACTGCTGGCATATGCTATAGAATTAATGTATTAATAATTTTTTGCCAAATGTACGATTAATTAGTCAAAAAAAGAGGCTAAAATTTATAGATATACTATTGTAGAAATTCTTTCTCTATCGTTTCAAAGCAAAATGTCCTGAGCGACGTTCACCTTCAATTATAATAACATACCAATAGTCTGAACTAGGTAGAGGATTATCATTATGGAAACCATCCCAAGAGAATGTAGAAT
>CAJXUO010000341.1 GCA_913061425.1 uncultured Lutibacter sp. | reverse complement strand
CCTCTCTATTCGTCGGCAGCGTCAGATGTGTATAAGAGACAGCACCGGTGTTGCAAAATTGAAAATAACGTATGACGCAGGGCCTGAATTAGGAATAGCCATTTGCATTTTGTAAGTAAAACTTTTTCCGTATTTATATTTTGAACTATCACTAAAAAGTATATCAGGCTTTACTCCAAGTACTTTTTCTGAATCATTCCACCAGCTATTTTCATTTGTGGCAGATTCAATATCTGAATAAACATTTACCCACATAAAGTTATAATCATCGGGTCCTATATTTGTGTTTTCCATTAAAGCCCATCCGACAAGTTTATTCTTATTCACCGCATTTTGAGCTATTTTTTTACTGTAATTAACTTCTACATTAAGAAATTGCTTGATGTCTTCTTGTGCAACCTTAACAGGGTTAAGTACTACAATTTGAGCAGACAATAAATTTACACTTAAGAGTATAAATAAACTAAAAAAAACATTTTTTTTCATTCTAAATTTATTTTTGATTAAGAACAATACTACAAATAATAAGTTGCATTTAGGTACTAAAATATATATATATTAATAAAAATATAATTTTAAGAGCTATTCTTTATCAAAAATACTTGGTATATCCTCCTCCTTAAGTTCAGCTATTTCTAAACCTCTTAAGTAGGTTAAACTTACATTTATAGATGAATGTGTATAACGTCAGCAAAAAGTGAACTAGTTATCACTTTAATATAAGAGAGAGGTTTTATTATTTTTACAAACCTTTAAATCTTAAATGATGAAAAACAAGAAAAGTGCCAGTGCTTTAATTAGCGACTTAAAACGTAAGACAAGAAAAGCTTACAATTCAGAAGACAAAATCAGGATTATTATTGAAGGAATGCGTGGTGAAACTACCATTGCAGAATTGTGTCGAAAAGAAAGCATCCATCAAGCTAATTACTATAAATGGTCCAAAGATTTCATGGAAGCAGGAAAGCGCAGGCTAAATGGAGATACGATGCGAGAAGCTAACACATCGGAGGTTCACAAACTCAAAGGTGAGAATGGTACTTTAAAAGAGTTGGTTGCAGAGCTTTCTTTAGAAGTTCGGTTTCTGAAAAAAAACTTACGTGGAGACGAGTAAAAAGAGAGAAGTATATGCACTATAGTCAATCAGAAAAGTACGAAATGATACAACTTGTTGAGCAGTCTGATCTTGGAATAAACCGAACACTCAAAGAGCTTAAAATCAATAAGACAACCTTTTATAATTGGTATAATTTATATACCCAAAAAGGCTTTGAAGGTCTAGCTCGTAAGAAATCAGAGAGAGTTGGGACTTGGAATAAGATAAATATCGTCGATAGAGACAAAGTAGTTGAAATTGCGTTAGAAAAGCCTGAGTTATCTTCTAGGGAGGTTGCTTGGCATATTACGGATAATTACAACTATTATATCAGCGAGTCAAGTGTCTATCGGATTTTAAAGGAAAATGGATTCATATCATCGCCTTCATTTAGAATAATGAGTGCTTCGGATAGTTTTCACGATAAAACAACTGCCGTGAATCAAATGTGGCAAACTGATTTTACTTATTTCAAAATATTTGGTTGGGGTTGGTATTATTTATCAACTATTTTGGATGATTACAGTCGTTACATTGTTACATGGAAGCTTTGTTCAACAATGAGAGCAGAAGATGTCACCAATACAATCGATGCAGCTATTGCATTTTCTGGAGTTAATGAAAAATCAATGCCTAGGTTGTTGTCAGACAATGGGTCTTGTTACATCTCACACGAGTTAGCAGACTATATCGGAGAGAAAAACATGAAACATATCAGAGGAAGACCATTACATCCTCAAACTCAGGGCAAAATTGAACGTTATCATAGATCAATGAAAAACATTGTAAAACTTGATAATTACTTTAGCCCTGGACAATTAGAAGAAAAAATGAAAGAATTTGTTCAGTATTACAATTATGAACGCTATCATGAATCTTTGAAAAATGTAACTCCAGCAGAAGTATATTTTGGAACAGCCGAAAGAAAATTAAGAAAACGAAAAATGACAAAAAATAGCACTTTGAAAGCTAGAAAAAAACAGTATCAAAATTTTTAACTAAATTAGCAGAAACCTCTCTTAAATTTTGAGCGAAAAAGTTCATTTTTATTTGACTACATACAAGTACAAAAAAAGCAGGTGGATTTGTAGGAACTATTTATGGAATGTATACAACTTCATCAGAAGAAAAAAGCACGAACAAAGCTGTTTATCATTGGTTTGAAAATAAGAATGCAGATTCGTATTAACAATAATAAAAACACAATTAATGACTTATAAAAGCATTTTTTCTATGGCTCTATTTATAATATTGATCTCTTGTAAATCAATAGTTATTAAAGAAGAGGACAAGCC
>CAJXUO010000340.1 GCA_913061425.1 uncultured Lutibacter sp. | reverse complement strand
GTGGTAGAGCGTTTCCTTGGTAAGGAAGAGGTCACGGGTTCAATTCTCGTCATTGGCTCAAATAAAAAAAGTGAACACTAATATTTATATATACATAACTAAGAATTAAAATTAATAATCATGGCAAAAGAACATTTTGATCGTTCAAAAGCACACCTTAATATAGGTACTATTGGACACGTTGATCACGGTAAAACTACATTAACAGCTGCAATTACTACTGTATTAGCTTCTAAAGGGCTTTCAGAACTTAGAGATTTTGCATCAATTGATAACGCTCCTGAAGAGAAGGAGAGAGGTATTACAATTAATACTTCACACGTAGAGTATTCTACAGCAAATCGTCATTACGCTCACGTTGACTGTCCGGGTCACGCCGATTACGTAAAGAACATGGTAACTGGTGCTGCTCAAATGGATGGTGCAATTTTAGTTGTTGCTGCTACAGATGGACCAATGCCACAAACTCGTGAGCATATCTTATTAGGTCGTCAGGTAGGTATTCCTAGAATGGTTGTATTCATGAATAAAGTGGATATGGTTGATGATGAGGAATTACTTGAATTAGTAGAAATGGAAGTTAGAGAATTATTAGACTTCTACGAATATGATGGAGATAATACTCCTGTAATTGCTGGTTCTGCTTTAGGTGGATTGAATGGTGAGGAAAAATGGTCTGATTCTATTATGGAATTAATGGATGCTGTTGATACTTGGATTGAATTACCAAAACGTGAAGTTGATAAAGATTTCTTAATGCCAATTGAAGATGTATTTACAATTACTGGTCGTGGAACTGTTGCTACAGGTCGTATCGAAACTGGTGTTGCTAATACAGGTGATTCTGTTGATATTATCGGTATGGGTGCTGAAAAATTAACTTCTACTGTTACTGGAGTTGAGATGTTCCGTAAGATATTAGATAGAGGAGAAGCTGGAGATAACGTAGGTATCTTATTAAGAGGTATTGCAAAAGAAGATATTAAAAGAGGTATGGTAATCTGTAAGCCAGGTTCAGTAACTCCACACGCTAAGTTTAAAGCGGAAGTATATGTTCTTAAAAAAGAAGAAGGTGGACGTCATACACCATTCCATAACAACTATCGTCCACAGTTTTACGTACGTACAACGGATGTAACAGGTACAATTAATTTACCTGCTGGAGTTGAAATGGTAATGCCAGGTGATAACTTAACAATTACTGTTGAATTACATCAGCCAATTGCAATGAATGTAGGTTTACGTTTTGCAATTCGTGAAGGTGGTAGAACAGTTGGTGCTGGTCAGGTTACAGAAATTCTTTAATTAAACCACACCCAATAAA
Source organism: uncultured Lutibacter sp. (assembly GCA_913061425.1). Lineage (GTDB taxonomy): Bacteria > Bacteroidota > Bacteroidia > Flavobacteriales > Flavobacteriaceae > Urechidicola. The sequence goes on along the minus strand of CAJXUO010000340.1, from coordinate 1,068 downwards.
TTATCACAAAGTGCTCCCTTTTTTAAAGGAAGCACTTTGTTATACGGGTGTAGCTCAGTTGGTAGAGCACTGGTCTCCAAAACCAGGTGTCGGGAGTTCGAGCCTCTCCGCCCGTGCAAAATAGTAATAAGGATATGAAAGTTATACAATATATAAAAGACTCTTTTGTTGAGTTGAATACAAAAATGACATGGATTTCTTGGACAGAAGCCCAAAAATCAACAGTGGTTGTAGCAATATTTACAATTATTTTTGCATTAGCAGTATTTATTGTTGATGAAGTATTTAAAGGAGTTCTTGTTAAATATTACGAGCTATTTTAATAAACTAAATTAATTATGACAGATTCTGTAAAGAAATGGTATGTTGTTAGAGCAATAGGTGGTCAAGAAAATAAAGTTAAAAACTATATTGAAAACGAGATTGCACGTTTAGGATTGTCAGATTATATAGAACAAGTATTAGTTCCTACTGAAAAAGTAATTCAAGTTCGTGATGGAAAAAAAGTCCATAAAGAAAGAGTTTACTTTTCAGGATATATTATGGTTCAAGCAAATTTGAGTGGAGAAATTCCTCATATTATTAAGTCTGTTCCAGGTGTAATTGGATTTTTAGGAGAAGTTAAAGGAGGAGATCCTGTTCCACTAAGAAAAGCTGAAGTAAATAGAATGTTAGGAAAAGTCGATGAGTTGGCTGTGCAGAATGAAAATGTAGCGATTCCTTTTATAATTGGCGAAACTGTGAAAGTTGTAGATGGTCCATTCAACGGATTTGATGGTACTATTGAAAAAATAAACGAAGAAAAGAGAAAACTTGAAGTAATGGTAAAAATCTTTGGTAGAAAAACACCATTAGAATTGAGTTACATGCAAGTAGATAAGATTTAAGAATTGTTACATTAAATAAATAATGATATTACAAAAGGCTTCCAACAGGTTGTAATATCGAAACTTAAAGTAAATAAAATGGCAAAAGAAATAAGCAAGGTTGTAAAATTACAAGTGCGTGGAGGTGCAGCAAACCCTTCACCACCAGTTGGACCAGCTTTAGGTGCTGCCGGAGTAAATA
>CAJXUO010000339.1 GCA_913061425.1 uncultured Lutibacter sp. | reverse complement strand
AATAATTGGAAGTCCACCTAAAGCGCCAGAAACCATTGTGCTTAATCCAACACCTATTAAATCTTTATTCAAATTTGTGGTTCGTTTATAAGGATCTAATTTATCAACAGCACGAGCACTTGCTAGCGTTTCTACAGAAGCAATCATAGTAATTGATAACACTGTAAGCCAAAACGCAGCAGTTCCTATCATTCCAAAATCTGGATGCATAATGCTATCTAATGGGTTGTCTGGGATTTCAATTAGTAATTCTGGACCTACACCATAACTTTTTCCAAAAAAAGAAAGACTATGCTCGTTAAAAAAGTCAAAAGCAAATACTAAAGGTATTGATAATAACAGAACCCACATTGGCGCTGGAATCATTCGAATGAATTTAGTATTAATTTTTTTATAAAAAACGAGCACTAAAATTCCAACTAAAGCAATTAGAAAAACAAAAGGATTAATTTCTGGGATTTTATAAAAAGCATCTATCAATGTTCCTACTATAGTTTTTGAATCAGAAGTAGTTCCTAATGCATAATGTATTTGTTTTGTAAATATAATTACACCAATTGCCGCTAAAATACCATGTAATACTGATGAAGGTAATAATTTCGCAAAACGACCCATTTTTAAAAACCCAAGGATTGTTTGAATACCTCCAGAGATCACAATTGCAGCTAAAACATAATTAATATTTCCATCAAGAGCTACAAGCCCTCCAAGAATTACGGCAATTAAGCCAGCAGCAGGACCATTAATTGCTAAATGGCCTCCTCGAAAAAAGGTAGTAACAACCCCTCCAATAATTGCGGAAAGTACGCCTGCCATAGGCGACACTTCAGAAGCCACTGCAATTCCTAATGCAAGTGGTAAAGCGACCAACGACACACTTATTGCCGCCGAAAGGTCATTGCGCCAGTTTTCTTTTAAACCTTTAATTCCCGAAGCAGGGATTGAGTTGAGAGTCTTCATAGTTGATATAAAAATGTCAATTTAAGGATGTTAATATACGTTTTTTGTAAAATTTAGTTCGTTTAAAAGATGATTTTTTTAATATTTTTAGTTTGAGGTGCCAAATAATTAAGAAACTAACTATTTTTCTTTTCTATTAAAGGAGAGTTTTACTTTTTGTGTATAGAAACAAAAAGGGTTGCGCCTAAATTCAAAGGCTCTTTTACAAATGGTGCATTGCCTAATATCAGATAGAAAATCACTTACTTTTTACCACCAACAACAATTACAATTTCTCCTTTTGGAGGCTTATTTGTATAGTGTTCTAATACTTCTTTGGCTGTTCCTCGAATGGTTTCTTCAAATAACTTTGTTAATTCTCTAGAAACAGAAACTGGTCTATCTTCACCAAAATACTCTGTAAAATGACCTAAGGTTTTTATCAATTTATGAGGAGATTCGTAAAAAATCATCGTACGCGTTTCTTCAGCTAAGAATAAAAGTCTTGTTTGACGCCCTTTTTTTACGGGTAAAAACCCTTCAAAAATAAACTTGTCATTCGGAAATCCGCTATTGACTAAGGCAGGTACAAATGCCGTTGCTCCAGGAAGACAATCTACTTCAATTCCATTTTCAATGGCTGCTCTAGATAATAAAAATCCAGGATCAGAAATTGCAGGAGTTCCAGCATCAGAAATTAAAGCGACAGTTTCTCCACCTTTAATTCGCTCAATAATTCTATTGACCATTTTATGCTCATTATGCATGTGATGTGATTGCATATGAGTTGAAATTTCAAAATGCTTTAATAATTTTCCAGAAGTTCGCGTGTCTTCTGCAAGAATTAAATCAACTTCTTTGAGCACTTTAATGGCTCTAAAAGTCATATCATCAAGGTTTCCAATTGGTGTAGGAACTAAATATAGTTTGGACATGTGTTTTGTATTCTAATGTGCAAAGTTACGAAGAAATTTCATCTTTATGGCCTTACTCTCTTTCCTGTAAAATTGTTGAAATCCAATAAAGTCTTTTTTGATATAGCGTATAATATGAGGAGTTGTTTGATAAAAAAAACCCCTAAAAAAGTGTGTAACTTTTAAAGGAGTTTTTTTAAAACAAGGTTTGGTATTAGAATTTAAATGTCACACCACCATTTATTACTGTGCCATTAAATCCAAATTGATTTACTTCCCAAGGGTATTTGAAACGACCACCAAGATCTGTTACAAAATCACCTTTAGTATCTATCTCATCTGGATAAACATTTAATAGATTGTTTACTGAAACATGTGCTGATATTTTTTCAGAAAAATCATAATTTATATTTAAATCTGTAATAACTTTTCCTGCAAAAGTTTGATCATAGTCTTCATCGTTAACAGGCAAAGAACTTCCTCCAGGTCCTAATGGAGCACCATTTAATCCGTTATTTGAATGCTGCCACGTTACTTCTCC
>CAJXUO010000338.1 GCA_913061425.1 uncultured Lutibacter sp. | reverse complement strand
GTTATATCTCCACCATCACTACTCCATCCTGCAGGACCACTATAATCTCCACGACCTTGTTTGAAATTTGCTAATTGGTCTCCTTTAAGTCTTCTAGATTTGTTACGAGTATATTTTCCCTCCCAAGCATATTTCTTACGACCTCTAATATTGTTGTATTCTCTATTTTCTACATATGCTTTTGCAGCATATTCCCATTCTGATTCTGAAGGTAATCTAAATTTTGGAGATAGTATTCCATCAGATACTTTAACTTGTCTACCTGAGAATTGATCTTTAGAAGGTTTAGACGCTCCTTTTTTTCTTACAACTGGCAATCCTTTTTTGTAAACTGAAGAATCTCCTTCGAATAATAAATAAGGGTTTTCTAAATAAGTATCAGTATTGAAATAGTTGTTACCGTTTAATTCTAATGAATCGCTTGCATAGATATCACTCAAAATCCCTCTATCAATTAGAGTTTTTTCAGAAACTCTATCGCTTCTCCATTTACAATATTCGCTCGCTTGTAACCAACTCACACCAACAACAGGGTAGTTTGCATAAGAAGGGTGACGTAAATAATTTTCAGTAAGTAATTCGTTTGCTCCTAAAGTATTTCTCCAAACTAGAGTGTCAGGCAATGCACTTTCGTAAATATGTTTGTTTTGCTCTTCTGATTTTGGGAATATTTTTTCTACCCATTCTAAATAAAATAAGTATTCTGCATTTGTAACTTCAGCTTCATCAAGAAAAAATGAACGCACTTGCATATCAACAGGAGTTGTATTCCAATCGAATAACACATCATCTTGAACATGGCCCATTGTGAAAGTTCCTCCTTCAATTAATACCATTCCTGGAGGTGTTTCTTGACCTTTAAATTTTCCTTTGATAGAAAAGCCTCTTTTTTCTTTATCTTTAGAACTCCAGCCTGTTAATGAGGTGCTATTTTCGTTACTTCTATTTCGACAGCCAACTGTTAGCGTTGCCAATAGAATAATAAATAAATATTTTACCTTAACAATTTTCATATTCTTTGTACTTTAGGGTTTTATTAGTGTCGCAATATACACCAAATAAATTTTTTTACAAGTTTTTTTAATAGAATGTGTTTCCATTATTCGAGTATATAACGATTGTTTTTTTTCTTTATTATATGTAATGTTGCAATGCGTTAAAATATCTAATGAAAATCAACGTTTATTACTGTAATATGAATAAGATAAAATATACTATTTTCGCTTTAATACTCTCATTTTTTGTGGGTTACTCTCAAAATACTGTAAGTGAGAAAATTGATTTAAAGTGGGATGACAGCGCTTCTGTTACTACAAGTAAAAGAAACAAATTACAAATTCCTCTTGTTGAAGGTCAATTTATTGATGATAATCAGATTCCTGTTTTTACTAAAAGTTGGAATGTTGAAAACGGATATTCTATAGACTCCTACAGGATTATCAATGTAAATTATCAAGTTTTATCTACACAGGTTTTAAGAGATTTATTGATCAATAAAATTCCTGTTTCTATTGTAAGTTCATTTGAAGTTGCGAAATCAAGAGATAATTCTGAACTTATTTTAACATTAACTCCTTTAATTAGAGAAGGAAGTGTTATTAAAAAAATTACGTCATTTAGTATTGAATATTCACTAAAAAGAAAGCTGTCTAATAGATTATCAAATTCCAGAGGCACTTCTAATTCCGTTTTATCATCAGGAAATTGGTATAAATTTTCAGTAGACACAACAGGAGTTTTTAAAATTAACCGTTCGTTTTTAAGTAGTTTAGGAATAAACACATCAAGCGTAAATCCGAAAAAAATAAAAATTTACGGAAACGGAGGACAAATGCTACCTTTTCTAAATAGTGATTTTCGGTATGACGATTTACAAGAAAACGCAATTTATGTAAGTGGTGAAGATGATAATAGTTTTGATAGCAATGATTTTGTCCTTTTTTATGCTAAGGGACCTAATGCATGGAAGTTAAACACTTTGAATAGTGAAGTTAAACATCAAAAAAATATTTTTTCTGATGTATCTTATTACTTTATAAATGTTGATGGAGTTGATGGTAAAAGAATTAATGATGAAATCCCTATAATTAATGCTGCAACCTCGCAGATAACAACGTTTAATGATTATACTTTTTATGAATATGATAAAGAGAATTTAATTGGTATTGGTCAACAATGGTTTGGAGAGAGATTTAATATTGAGAACACTCAAACTTTTATTATACCTTTTGAAAAATGTAGTGTTTCAGAAGACATTAATGTAAGAGTTAGAGGAGTTGTAGATTCTGCTACAGATACACAAATGAGTATCAAAGTAAATGGACAAGATTTATATACGTTAAACTTTCCAGCAATTACAAATAGTCTGGTACATGGAGTTGCAAGAGAGCAAATTGGAAG
>CAJXUO010000337.1 GCA_913061425.1 uncultured Lutibacter sp. | reverse complement strand
ATTTAATATTGAAAATCCCTTCAAAATTTCAACGAAATTGTTAGAACTATTTTCTGATAGCTCTACTAAGTTAGAGTAATCAGAAATGGGTACTCTTCTTTCTTTTAAAACAACCCCTGAATCAGCCCCTGAATTTCACTTTTCCTCCCTTTATTGATTTTGTTCTAAAGACAAGACTCGTCCTAATGATCAACTTTAGCATCTATTTTTTTCTATGATTTTTAGCGCATGTTCGCTGTTGTTTAGTGCTTATTTTTCTGATAATTGAGTCGTGAATATAAATTTGGATGTATGAATTGAATTATTAGTGTTACTTTTGACACATCAAAATACGTCATTATCAATCTTTAGTTTATGCCATACCAAGATGTGTTTGTTCTTTTCTGGGAACAAGTAAAAGAAAGTGTCCAGGAAGGTCGCTTTGCCAAGTTAACCATGGCGAAGACCATTGGTAAGCCTAACTTGAAAAATATATTTCTCAGACCAGTTTATTCTGAAGATGGATTTAAGGTCTTACTGAAATTACGATACAGATCTAAGGAGACTGAAGATGAGGAAGACGAACTTACATTAGAAGAGGCTTTTGTGGTCTTGAAATCACATCTCATAAAGTCTTTTTCATCGGTACTTTTATTTACTACAACAAAGGATGTTACTTTTAAAATTAATAAAAAAGGTGCAGGTAGTATTACCGAGAATTCTCCGTCATTTCATGACGTTACGCAAGCCAAGAATGATGAATAGTTGAGGTGTATCCGTTAAATTCAGATATCATTTGAAAATTGTTAATTGTTGTGGTAGTGCGAATATACTCAAATTAAGAACTACCTAAAGCGTCCATTTTTAGTTGCTCTATGAGTTCTTTTTCTTTCGATATTTGAGTTTCAGAAAGACCTTTTAGCATCGAAAAATGAGCGAGTATTTCAGATTGAGTCTCTAATAATTCATCAGAGGCAAACAATACTTTTCCTGAGCGACGGCTATAATAATCAACTAGATGCTCTAAGCTTTCATTTTCAACACAATATTTTATTTCAGTGTATATTAAAGATAAATCATCAGTAGCGTTGTCCATCATTTCAAAACTAGCATTTCCATAAGAGTGTACAAGTCTTATAAGATTTTTTTGCTTTTGAAATTTCGAGGTATAAACGTTAAGTTTCTCAATCAACGTCTTATATCCTTTAACCTCTAATCCTACAGATCCAACTAAGGGTATATGAGCCGTTTTACAACTCCCAAAACGTTTTTCTGTAGTTTCAATTTTGTCTATTATTCTCTGAGCCATTCTTCTAAAAGCAGTCAACTTTCCTCCAGCGATAGAAATCAATCCGTTATTGGCCGTGAAAATTTCATCTTTACGAGATACCTCAGAAGGAGACTTCCCTTGCTCATGAATAAGAGGCCTTAATCCAGCCCATGAAGATTCTATGTCGGCTAGTTGTAAATTGAGGCTCCTAAACATCGTATTAGCAGCATTTAAAATATATTCTTTATCTTCTTTTGTACATACTGGATTTTCTTTATTAGCGTGATATTCTGTATCTGTAGTTCCCAAATACACCTTACCCTCTCTTTTTATAGCAAATACCATTCGCCCATCGGGAGTATCAAAATACATAGAATGTTTTAGGGGTATTCGATCTTGAGAAAATACCAAATGCACTCCTTTCGTAAGAAATAAGTGTTTATGTAAATCTTCTGAATTTTTCTTTCTTAACTCATCTACCCATGGGCCCGTAGCGTTCACTACATATTTAGCGCTGTATTTACGGCTAGATTTATTAATTAAATCGGTAGCTTCAACACCCGAAATTTGCCCATTATTCACGATAAAATCTGTTACCTGTGTGTAGTTATAAGCTTGAGCGCCGTAACTGACTGCAGTTTTTAATACTTCAATCGTTAATCGAGCATCATCTGTCCGATATTCATAATACATCCCAGCTCCAAGCAAACCATCTTTACTAAGTAATGGCTCTGTGTTATGCGTTTTTTTGGCAGACAACATTATACGGCTCTCTTTTTTTTGTACTCCTGCCAACAAATCGTATACCCATAGTGCCAATGAAGTTGAGTAATACCCCAAGTTTCCACTTTTATAAATAGGTAATAAGAGTTTTTCTGGATGGACTAAATATGAAGCATTTTTGTATAAAACAGCCCTTTCTTTTCCTACTTGTCTCACCAAATTGAATTCTAATTCTTTTAAATACCGAAGGCCTCCATGAATTAATTTTGTAGAACGTGAACTTGTGCCAGCAGCAAAATCTTGTTTCTCCAGTAATAGTACTTTCATCCCACGAGTAGCGGCATCAAAAGCAATACCAGAACCTGTTATTCCACCACCTATAACAATAAGATCGAAATTATCTTTAGATGCTTTGTCTAGGTTTTTAATT
>CAJXUO010000336.1 GCA_913061425.1 uncultured Lutibacter sp. | reverse complement strand
CACCTCTCTATTCGTCGGCAGCGTCAGATGTGTATAAGAGACAGAACAACAGTCAAGGGACAATTACGGATGTCGATGGAAAATTTACTCTAGAATCTTCAAAAAAAATCACTGAAATTCATATTTCATATATTGGATACAAATCAAAAAAGATCTCTATTACTGAACAGACAACTTTTTTAAAAATAGAATTGGTTCAAAATATTGAAAGTTTGAATGAAGTCGTAATTACCAATGCAGAAAACCCAGCTTTAAGAATTATTAGAAACGCCATAAAAAACAAAAAGCAAAACAATATTGAAAAAGCATTGAACACTTTTAAATTTAAAGCATATAACAAACTATTAGTAACTGCCAATCCAGATTCAATTACTGGTGATTTAGATACTATATACAAATTAAACAAAGGTGTAAAAGAATTTATAAAAGTAGATTCGTCTAGTTATAATTTTAAAAAACAAATGGATAAAACCCATATCTATTTAACTGAAAAAATTTCAGAACATACATTTGAAATTGGGAAAAAGAAAAAAGAAACTGTTTTAGCGTCAAGAATGGCTGGCTTTAAACAACCACTTTATGAATTGCTAGCATTAAACATACAGGACTTTTCTTTTTACAACGAAACCTATACTGTCGCAGGTACAAAATATGTAAATCCAATTGCAAAAAACGCACTAAAATATTATAAATATCAAATTTTAGATACTGTAAAAAACAGTGTTGGAAATTCAATTATGATACACTTTAAACCCCTAATAAAAGAGAAAGTTGCGGGTTTAGAAGGTGTTTTATATATAGATAATCAATCATATGCCATTACTTCAGCCATTTCTGAATTGCGTGGTATGATTGACGTTAAGGCAACTCAACAATTTAATTATTTGACGGATAATTCTATTTGGTTTCCGGTGGAAACTCATATCACAATTAGAAAAGGTAAAAATAATGAGCCTTTATCACTTTTTGGAGGTGCAGTTGGCTTTAGCAATAAGAAATCAGACTCAACAATAACAAAAAATAATAAGAAAAAGGCTTCGGATGTATCCTATTTTAGTTCAAAAACCAAACATTTTAATATTGAAGTTAACAAACCAGTGAAAGTGAAAAAAGCTTCTAATACTATTGAAATTAATGAAAACGCATATGATAGAAATGAAGAGTATTGGAATACTTACAGAACAGATTCGTTAACAAAACGCGGCAATGAAACGTATGTTGTTATTGACAGTATCGTTGAAAAAGAAGGCCTTGAAGATAAAATCACTTTGGCAAGAGGGTTATTGAAAGGGTACTATACCACTAAATACATCGACCTAGATTTGGGTAAAATCATTTCAATAAACAATTATGAAGGTCTTAGAGTTGGTTTTGGAGGAATTACAAATACTAATTTTTCTAAAAAATATCGCTTGGAATCTTACATCGCTTATGGAACAAAAGACACCGATTTTAAATATCATTTCGGAGGCGCTTTTAGATTGAATAGAGATAATCACACTTGGTTAGGAGCGAGTTATACAAATGACATTAAAGAGGCTGCAGGTTTAGATTTTATTGCTAAAAACAATTCGTTTTTAGCCTTAAATCCAAGAAATATAAATATCAGTAAATTCTATAATTACAAAACTACAAATATCCTTTTAGAGCATGATATTCAACCAAATTTAGAGGCAAAACTAAAACTGAGTGCTGGAAAATATACTCCTAAATTTAATTATCAATATATATCAAATAGCAATTTATTGACCGATTATAAATTAACAACTGCAACTCTAGGGCTACAATTCAATCCGAAAAGTGAATATATGAATTCGCCAATTGGAAAAACACGTATTAAAAATGCTTTCCCACAATATACGCTTCAAGTAACCAAAAGTTTTGATGGTATTTTTGATAGTGATTTTGACTTTACACAAGTGAATTTCAAAGCAAAGCATAAAATAAAAAGAGTACGTAAAGCAACTACAGATTTTCTATTACAAGGAGGAATTGTATTTGGTGATGCTCCAATTTCTCATTTATACAACGCAACTCCAAACTATACGTTTAAAAATCCATGGTTAAAACGAGTTACATTTGCAGGTGAAAATAGTTTTGAAACAATGGGTTTCAATGAATTTATTTCTGATAAATATGTAATGCTACAAGTAAAACATCTTTTTAATAAAAGACTGAAGATTTCAAAAAAAATAAACCCTAAAGTTTCATTCGTTTCTCGTGCAGCTATTGGAGATCTAGAAAACCCTATCAATCATACTGGTTTTATCTTTAAAACTATGAATAAAGGATATTTTGAAAGTGGCCTAGAATTGAACCAAATTTTTAAAGGTTTAGGACTTAGTACATATTATAGATATGGAGCTTACCCTGTCTCTTATACACATCTCCGAGCCCACGAGACCTCTC
>CAJXUO010000335.1 GCA_913061425.1 uncultured Lutibacter sp. | reverse complement strand
AGATGTAGAGAGGTCTCGTGGGCTCGGAGATGTGTATAAGAGACAGATTTAAGGCGCTTTTTTTATTTTAAAGTTGAAGTTTATAAAGCAGCTTTAACTGTTTTTATAATTCTTCCAGCAATTTTATAAGGATCAGCATTAGAAGCAGGTCTTCTATCTTCTAGCCAACCTTTCCAGCCTTTTTCTACAGTTATAATAGGAATACGAATAGAGGCTCCTCTATCAGAAATACCAAAACTAAAATCAGAAACATGTGCTGTTTCGTGTAATCCTGTTAAACGTTCATCGTTAAATTCACCATATACATCCATATGCTCTTTTGTAACAGGTCTAAACGCTTCACATATTTTTTCATACGTTGCTTTATCACCACAAGTTCTTAAAATTGTATTTGAAAAGTTTGCGTGCATTCCAGATCCATTCCAATCTCCTTTTACTGGTTTTGGATGATATTCAATATAGTAACCATATCTTTCAGTCAATCTATCTAATAAATAACGTGAAATCCAAATTTCATCTCCTGCTTGTTTAGCGCCTTTTGCAAATAACTGATACTCCCATTGTCCTGGAGCAACTTCTTGGTTAATTCCTTCAAAGTTTAAACCAGCTTCAATACAAAGGTCTGCATGTTCTTCAACAAAATCTCTACCCCAAGTATAACGACCACCAACTGAACAGTAATATTTTCCTTGAGGACCAGGAAATCCACCTCTTGGGAAACCTAAAGGTAAATCTGTTTTTGTATCCATCAAGAAGTACTCTTGTTCAAAGCCAAACCAAAAATCATTATCATTATCATCAATCGCAGCTCTTGCATTTGATGGATGTGGTGTTCCGTCTGCACTTAATACTTCTGACATTACTAAGTATCCGTTCTTTCTAGTTGGATCGGGATAAATTGCTACTGGTTTTAATAGGCAATCAGATGCGCCTCCAGAAGCTTGTTCTGTTGAACTTCCATCAAAAGACCAAACAGAGCAGTCTTCTAATTTACCGCTAAAGTCATCTTCAACCTTTGTTTTACTTCGCATATTCTGTGTTGGGTTGTGTCCATCTAGCCAGATATACTCTAATTTTGATTTAGCCATTTCGTGTTGTTTGTAAAGTGATTTAAAAAATATTATTGCAAATATAATTTTAAACTTCTATTTAATAATGAAATTTCTCTCAATATCTTGTGAAAATATAGATTTTTATGTTATTAATAATTTCATAGGTTGTTTGTTAAGGTTATCTTAACTTTAAGCATACGTAAAAAAACATTTATCAATTTTCATTTTCAGTATACAATTTTAAGTGATTTATTCTGTAAATAGAGAATGTTAAACTAAATTTGCGAGATAATTTTCTATTATGACTAATGAAGTTTCTAAAAGATACGCTCTACGTGGTGTATCCGCATCAAAAGAGGATGTACACAATGCTATTAAGAATATTGACAAAGGTTTATTTCCAAAAGCATTCTGTAAAATTGTACCAGATTATTTGACAAACGATGATGATTATTGTTTGATAATGCATGCAGATGGTGCAGGAACAAAATCTTCTTTAGCATATATGTATTGGAAAGAAACTGGAGACATTTCTGTATGGAAAGGTATTGCGCAGGATGCACTAATAATGAATATTGATGATTTATTGTGTGTTGGTGCTACTGATAACATTATGTTATCTTCTACAATCGGACGAAATAAAAGTAAGATTCCAGGCGAAGTTTTATCAGCAATTATAAACGGAACAGAAGAACTAATTGAAGACTTAAAAGGTTTTGGAGTAACCATCCATTCCACAGGAGGAGAAACTGCAGATGTTGGAGATTTAGTGCGCACAATTATTGTAGATTCTACAGTAACTGCAAGAATGAAACGCACAGATGTTATAGATAATGCAAATATAAAAGTTGGAGATGTAATTGTTGGTTTAGAGTCTTTTGGACAAGCAAGTTATGAAACTGAATATAATGGAGGAATGGGTTCTAACGGATTAACTTCTGCAAGACATGATGTTTTTCATAAGTATTTAGCAGAAAAATATCCAGAGAGTTTTGATGCAGCGGTTCCTTCTGATTTAGTGTATTCAGGGAGCACAAAACTAACTGATAAAGTAGCTGATTCTCCTATTGATGCAGGTAAATTAGTGTTGTCACCAACAAGAACGTATGCGCCAATTATTAAAGAAATTTTATCAAAATTTTCTTCTGATAAAGTACACGGAATGATACACTGTTCTGGAGGAGCACAAACAAAAATTTTACATTTTATAGATAATTTACATATTGTAAAAGACAATATGTTTCCAATTCCACCATTATTTAAATTGATACAAGAACAATCGAATACAGATTGGAAAGAAATGTACCAAGTATTTAATTGCGGACATAGAATGGAACTGTATGTTTCTGTCTCTTATACACATCTGACGCTGCCGACG
>CAJXUO010000334.1 GCA_913061425.1 uncultured Lutibacter sp. | reverse complement strand
TTCTAAAGGTTCTGTAGATGAGTTTGTAAAAGTATCTTCGATAAATAAAGGTAAAGAAGCAATCACACATTTATTTAGATTGGCAACAGGTTTGGATAGTCAAATTTTAGGTGATTATGAAATTGTAAGTCAGTTAAAAATGTCTTTTAAACAGGCGAAAAAAGCAAATGCAATTAATGCTTATTTGGAAAGGCTGATAAATCTTGTATTACAAGCGAGTAAAAAAGTAAAAAATAAAACACACTTAAGTTCAGGTACAACTTCGGTTTCTTACGCAGCAGTTCAGTATATAATCAATAACTTAGAAGACTACAATACCAAAAATATTTTGGTGTATGGTTTAGGTAAAATGGGGAAACATACCTGTAAAAACCTAGCGGAATACACCAATAATAAAAGTGTTTGTTTGATTAATAGAACTGAAGAGAAGGCTAAAGATTTTGTAAAATCTCATGCGAGTATTAGAACTACAAAGCACAGTGAACTTAATAAAGAAATAGCAAATGCAGATGTTCTAATTGTGTCTACTGGTGCATCAGAACCAATAGTTACAAGTCAGCAAGTGTCTGGAAATAAAAAATTGTTAATTTTAGACTTGTCTATGCCTAATAATGTAGATGAAGAGGTTAAAGATAATAATGTAACTTTGGTAAATGTGGATCAATTATCAAAAATTACAGATGAAACATTAGCAAGACGTCAAGATGAGGTTCCTAAAGCATTGGCTATTATAGATAATTATATAGTAGAATTTGAAGATTGGATACACCATAGGAGATATACTCCTGCAATTAATGCCTTGAAAAAATCTTTAAAAGTGATTCAAGATGATGAAATTGATTTTCATCGAAAAAAAATAAAAGATTTTGATGTAGATCAAGCAGAAATAATTACATCAAGAATTATTCAAAAAATAACTACTCAGTTTGCCAAACACTTGAAAGATGAAAAAACATCTGTAAGTCAAAGTGTGGAAGTGATGAAAAAAGTGTTTAATGTAAACATGCAACCAATAGATGCAAAAGATAATTAGAATAGGTACACGCTCAAGTCAATTAGCCCTTTGGCAAGCAAATTTAGTAGCAAGTCAACTTCAGGAAATAGAAGGTTTAGATATAAAAACTGAAATCGTAAAAATAGATTCTCAGGGAGATTTAAATTTAGACAAGCCATTACATGAATTAGGACTTACAGGTATTTTTACTAAGAGTTTAGATGCTGCAATGTTAAGAGGTGAAATTGATATCGCAGTTCATTCAATGAAAGATGTGCCAACAGTTTTGCCTAATAAAATTGTACAAGCAGCTGTTTTAAAACGTGCTGGTTCTTTGGATGTTTTAATTTGCCAAGACGAAGATAACGAAGAGTTTTTATATCAAAGAGAAGCTGTAATAGCAACTGGAAGTATAAGAAGAAAGGCTCAGTGGTTACACCAATATCCAGAACATACGATTGTAGGATTACGTGGAAATGTAAACACACGTATAGAGAAATTAAAAAACAGCAATTGGAATGGAGCCATTTTTGCGCAAGCAGGATTGCATCGTGTAAAATTACTTCCTAAAAATCACATCAAATTAAAATGGATGATTCCAGCTCCTGCTCAAGGAGTTATAATGATTACTGCGTTAGAATCTGATACTGAATTGTTGGCGATTTGTAAGTATTTGAATCATATTGAAACAGAATTGTGTGCACATATTGAAAGAGAATTTTTAAATACACTAGAAGGAGGGTGTACTGCACCAATTGGGGCGCTTGCTTATATAAAAACGACAGAAGCAAATCAACCAAAAGTCTTTTTTAAAGGGGCATTATTTAGTCTTGATGGGAAAAAGAAAATTGAGATTGATAAGTCTTGCTATATGGTAGAGCATAAAAATCTTGGAAAGACGTGTGCTGAAGATATTTTATCTCGTGGCGGAAAAAGATTGATTGGCGAAATGTATGGTGAAGAAAAAAAACGGAACATCTTGTCAACTAAACAATTATCAATTTCTCAGACGGATGTATTTAATAAGGATATTGCTGTTAAAATGAGCGATTTTATCTCGATAAAATACAATCGTTTGAAACTAGGAGTTGTGAAAAATCCAATTGAAAATGTTGTGATAACGAGTCAAAATGGTGTGGAAGCTTTATTACAAAATTTCTCACCAATGGAACTTAATTTTGAAAACATCTATTGTGTTGGTCGAAGAACAAAAAGGCTTATAGAAAAAAGAATAGGAAAAGTTACTCACGCTTTAAATTCGGCAAAAGAATTAGCTGAATTCATTGTAAAAATGAGAAACATTAAAAAAGTAACTCATTTCTGTGGCAATTTAAAACGCGATGAACTGAATGAGATATTAACTCAAAATAAGATTGAGGTTAATGAAATCGAAGCATATAGAACCGTTTTAAACGAACGTAAATTTGAAGAGGTGTTTGATGCTGTATTGTTCTATAGC
>CAJXUO010000333.1 GCA_913061425.1 uncultured Lutibacter sp. | reverse complement strand
ACAATAGCTGTTTCGCTTAATAATTCTAAAGAAAGAGGTTCGAGATGTCCATGAGATTGATGAACGACTCCCATAGAATTTTCTACTGAAACAAATTGCTCGCCTGTATTCTGAATATCTTTTTCTGATCGTCCTAAACAAGGTAAAATCAATGCTTTTTTACCATGAATTAAATGACTTCTATTTAGTTTTGTTGAAATTTGAACGGTCAAATCGCAATTTTGTAAGGCTTCTGAAGTGTATTCTGTGTCAGGTGTAGCGGAAATAAAATTTCCACCCATTCCAATAAAAACTGTTGCTTTTTTCTGATGCATTGCTTCAATGGCATCTACAACATCATATCCATGTTCTCTTGGCGCTTTGAAATCAAACTCTTTTTCTAAACTATCTAAAAAGGAATCTTTAGGTTTCTCCCAAATTCCCATTGTGCGATCACCTTGTACATTTGAATGGCCGCGAACTGGACATGTTCCTGCGCCTTTTTTTCCAATGCTGCCCTTTAATAAAAGTAAATTTACAACCTCACGAATATTATCTACAGCGTTTTTATGTTGTGTTAAGCCCATTGCCCAACAAATAATCACTTTTTTATTTTCAGCAATCATTTGAGCAGCACTTTCTATTTGACTCAGCTCGATTCCTGTTTGTGGTAGTAAATCTTCAATTGTCTCTTTCTCTAAATCTTTAATAAATTCATCAAAATTTGCCGTTTTACTATTAATAAAATCTAAATCAAAAACACTTCCTTTATCTTGTTTTTCTTTTTCAAGTAATAATAACATGATAGCTTTTAATAAAGCAACATCTCCGTTGATTTTTACTTGTAGAAAAATATCAGTCAATTTATCTCCGCTAAACCATTTTAGTGGATTTTGTGGGTCTTTAAAATTCATTAAACCAACTTCTGGTAATGGATTTATAGTAATAATTTTCCCGCCATTCTTTTTGGTGTCCTTAAGTGCCGATAACATTCTTGGATGATTCGTTCCAGGATTTTGTCCCATTACGATAACTAAATCAGCATGATTAAAGTCATCTAAAGTTACTGATCCTTTTCCTATTCCTAAAGTCTCGGAGAGCCCAACACCACTTGATTCATGACACATGTTTGAACAATCTGGCAGGTTGTTTGTGCCAAATTGTCTAACAAATAATTGATATAAAAAAGCGGCTTCATTACTAGTTCTTCCAGAAGTATAAAAAACAGCTTCGTCTGGAGAGTTTAATGAGTTTAACTCACTTTCGATAAGAGAAAAAGCATCGTTCCATGAAATTTCTTCGTAATTATCACTTCCTTCTTTTAAAATCATTGGATGTGTAATTCTACCTTTTTTTCCTATTTCATAATCAGATAATTCAGAGAGTTCAGATACTGTATGTGTTGCGAAAAATAATGGAGAAACTCTATTTTTTGTTGCTTCTTCTGCAATAGCTTTTGCACCGTTTTCACAATATTCTGATAAAAATGCTCTTTTTTCATCAGGATCTGGCCAAGCACAGCCTGGACAATCAAAACCTTCTTTTTGATTTATTTTAGATAATAATCCAATACCTTTAAGTAAGCCAACTTCTTCAGTTATATGTTTGAAAGTTGATTTGATTGCTTTAAATCCAGCAGCAGTTTTTGGAACTTCAGTAAGTTTTATACCTGTAAATTCTTCAGGAGGTTGTGCTTTCAAATCTTTGTTTTTCATGCTATGAATAATTATCTTGTGTAAAGTTATGAAATGATTTTTTGGCAAACAATTACTAGATGTTTATTATTAATATCAGTTGTAAAAAAAAGGTAGTTTTCACCACCATCTTTTAAGCCTGTTTTTTTTCGAATTTGAGCAACAGTTTGCGGAAAATTTCGCGTTGTAATATTTACTTTTCCACTCGGAATCAATTTTTTTAATTGCTTTTTGTCAAACGGAATTGTATGTAAAACTTCAAATCGTCTTCCTGGAAAATCAATCAACTTTTCAGAGGTGTATAAATGAGAATTTTGATGTAATTTATCAATTTTTAATTGAGCAGATACTTCATTAAATCCACCAGATTTCATAATTGATGCATTAGGCTCATATAAATATTTTTTTATTAAACTAAAAGTTGAGTATTTATCTGTATCTAATTTAAAATCAAATAATTGATTTTTATTTTTTAGAATATTTATAGTTTTTATTTCAACGGGGTTTTTATAATTTTTATCTAATATATATAGCAATTCCTTTACTTCATTATGTATTGCAACGACATGAATTTCTTTTACATATTTTAGTTCGTTTATTGCACTTGTGATATCTAAAATTGGTGAGTTTTTAATTAAAATAACAGTACTTTTTTCAAATAAAAATTCAATATTTTCTGGAACATTTGGCAAACAATCCTTTAATAAAAAGACTTTTCCTTTTGCATAATTCCTTCTTGAAGGGTCTATATCTGTCTCTTATACACATCTGACGCTGCCGACGAATAG
>CAJXUO010000332.1 GCA_913061425.1 uncultured Lutibacter sp. | reverse complement strand
TTTTTATTCTTTTTGCCTACTATGGAAGTCATCCGTTTTTAACAAAGATTAAGGATGATCCTAGTTTGTTTTTTATTGGTGGAGGAATTCTTTTTGTTTACGGATTGGGAATGTTTTTACAAAAACAAGCCAAAGAAGTAAATCAAAAACAGTTTGATTTACCTGAGAAAAACAACTATTTAGGGTTGATTTTCAAAGGGTTTTTCTTAAACTTTATAAATATTGGCGTACTTACTTTTTGGTTATTATTGATTGTAGGTATCGGTCCTTCTTTAGACATGAATGAATCTCGAATTTTTTGGTTTTTCACAACAGTGCTTATTACTTATTTCATCACCGATTTAGGGAAAATAGTACTCGCAAAACAACTACGAAAAAAATTAACTCCACGAGTGATTCTAAAAATAAAACGTGGAATGGGAATCGCTTTAATGGTTTTTGGTTTGGTATTAGTTTCAAAAGGGTTTTTCCCTCAAAAAGAAATGAATATCAATACCTTTATTGAAAAAATGGAGTCGTCTAAAACTACTCCTCAATTTCTAAATAATTATTCTTTCTATCAACGTCTGCCATAATTTGAGATGAATCAATTTCTACTGATTTAATAGTTTTTGAAACTTTGAATGTATATGTAGGATGCGTCCAAGCCCAATTTTCTAATTTAGTAGCGCTTGTTGGTTTTTCACCAAGCATCATCCTTAAAGGAATATAAAACACTTCTTTAGTTCCATCTACATATGTCACTGAAATATCTATAGGCATTGGCATTCTACCAATTCTTTCAAGTGTAATTGATTTATTTACAACAACTTTAACTCCATAATCAATAGTGTGAGTAGTTTTCGTCCATTCGTTTAAGTACCATTCTAATTGCATTCCAGAAACTTTTTCTGCTGTGCGCTTAATATCATTTGGAGTTGGATGTTTAAATTTAAAGTCTTGATAATATTTTTTAAGGGTTTTATCTAAATTGTCTTGTCCCATTATATATCCTAACTGCGTTAAAAACAAACACCCTTTTTGATATGCGTTAGAACTTGCTGTTCGCTCTCTGCTATATCTATCAATATGTGTAGAAAGAGGTTCTTGTCTGTCTAAATTAACTACATTAAAATAACTTCTATAAGATCCTGCGTAAGGATTTTCTTGCTTGGTCTCTAAAACTAAGTCGCTCCAAGCCTTACTGTCTACATATGTAGCAAACCCTTCATCCATCCAAGCGTGTTTACTTTCGTTTGTAGCCAACACAAATTGAAACCAAGAATGTGCTAACTCATGCTGCATAACACCAATTAAACTTCCAAGACTTCTATTTGCAGTAATTAAAGTAGACATTCCGTATTCCATTCCGCCATCTCCTGCTTGAATAATAGAGTATTGTTTATACGGATACTCTCCAATCAACTCATTAAAATACTCCATTGTCTTTATGGTCATATTTTCCATCAGTTTCCAGTCATCAGTATTTTTTATATCTTTTTTATATAAAAAATGTAAATCAACATCATTTGGTCCTTTTAAAATATCGTGAGCATATTCATCATCTGCAGCCCACGTAAAATCATGTACGTTTGGTGCTTTAAAATGCCATTTTAGTTTATTCCCTTTTGGAAGTTTTAAAGGTTTTGTTTTGTCTTCATATCCATGACCTACTTCTTGTGGGTTTTGAAGATATCCTGTACCTCCAATTGTATATTCTTTATCAATATGAAAAGTTATATCAAAGTCTCCCCAAACACCATGAAACTCATGATTTATATAAGGGTCTGCATGCCAACCTTCAACATCATACTCTGCCATTTTAGGATACCATTGCGACATTGAAAGAGCTATTCCCTCTTTGTTATTTCGCCCAGAACGTCTTGTTTGTACTGGCACTTGGCCTAAAAAATTTATATCAAAAGTTACAGATTCATTTGGCTTTATAGCTTTATTAAGTGTAACCTTAAGTACCGTTCCGATCACTTCAAATTTAACCGCTTTTTTGTTTTGTTTTAGTGAGTTTATCTTAATAAATCCTTGTTCTTCTGGTCTTAAATTAGAAATATTTAAAACACTTTTCGCAAATCTTCTATCAGGATCTGGCAACGTTGTATAGTGTTTATACATTTCAGAATTTGGCTGAAAAGCGTTTGGGTATAAGTGATAAAAAACCACATTCAATTCATCAGGAGAATTGTTTGTATAGACTAACTTTTGTTTACCATCATATTGATAATTTTCAACATTCATATCAATATCCATCGTATAATCAACATGTTGTTGCCAATAATTAGAATTTGATTGTGCGTTTATAACGATCCCCAACGTGCATAGTAAACCTGTTAATATATGTTTCTTCATTTTTATATTCTAATTAAAAATTTCGTTAAATTTAAATGTGTTTTTAAGACGAACACCCTTTTCAGTATGTTGAACAGTACAGAGTTCCGATTGTGCGTCGTGCTCTAAAAACAGATAATACTCCTCATCTG
>CAJXUO010000331.1 GCA_913061425.1 uncultured Lutibacter sp. | reverse complement strand
GGTTAAACCCAATATACGAGTCTCCGAACGATGATAATGGTTATGATATTAGTGATTATCGTGCCATTATGAAAGAGTTCGGTACTATGACAGATTTTGATGAACTACTTCAAGGTTTGCATAAGCGAAATATAAAACTTGTAATGGATGTAGTTGTAAACCATAGTAGTGATGAGCATGAATGGTTTCAACAATCTCGTAGTTCTAGAGATAATCCTTACAGAGATTATTATCATTGGTGGCCTGCAGAAAAAGGAAAGCCAAATCATCGTTGGAGTTTTTTTGATGAAAATAGTGATGCTTGGAAATATGACAAACAAACAGATGCTTATTATCTACATTATTTTTCTCAGAAACAACCTGATCTTAATTGGGAGAACCCAAAAGTACGCCAAGAAGTATATGATATTATGAAATTTTGGGCAGATAAAGGTGTAGACGGTTTTCGTTTAGATGCTTTCCAATATGTAAGTAAGGATATTACTTTTCCTCCATTTCCAGAGGGTTATGATATTAGTATACCAAACGTTATTAAATATCATGGTATGGGTCCTCACATTCATACTTATCTCAAAGAAATGTATGAACAGGTTTTGAGTAAATACGATGTTTTTGCTGTTTCAGAGGGTGTTGGAAGCACATTAGAAGATGCCCATAATTTAGTAGATGAGGATCGTAAAGAATTGCAAATGGCGTATCATTTTGAAGCAACAGATATGGTTACTACTTTAGAAAAATGTACCCTAGCTCAATTTAAAGAATCGTTTACCAAATGGGATACATCATTTGCTGAAAAAGGCTGGATTTCTATCTATTTATCAAACCATGATCAATCTAGATTTGTAAACAGATATGGAAGTGATAAACCAGCATTTAAAGATTACTCTGCCAAGATGCTTAATACCTTTATTCTTTCTATGAGAGGCACACCCTACACTTATTATGGAGATGAGTTAGGGATGACAAATATTGGATTTACAAAAATTGAACAGTATAAAGATATTGCAGCCATTAATGGGTATAAAAAAGCCGCTACAGATGGAGAAGATTTAGACCTACATCTTAAAAATTTAAACTTACTTTCAAGAGATAACGGTAGAACACCTATGCAATGGGATGACACAAATAACGCTGGATTTTCAAGTGAAACCCCATGGTTACCTGTACATGAAAATCATACAACAGTTAATGTAGCTAATCAACAAAATGACCATAATTCTGTGTTGAATCATTTCAGAAAAATGGTAGCATTAAGAAAAGATAATTTGTTACTAGTGTATGGTGAATACGAAATTATTCAAGAAGAACATCCTACAATCTATGCTTACAGTAGAACTTTAGATGATGAGCAAATGAAAATTCTATTAAACTTCTCAGAATTAACATCAAAGATTAATTTATCTAACTTAGTTCAAATTAAAGAAGTTCTTATTAATAATTATAACGAGTTATTAATTGATAAAAACACCATCACATTGCAGCCCTACCAAGCGGTGGTGTTAAAGTTTTAAAAAACCAATATTTAATTAACCAATATGAAAATATCGAAACCAAGTTTATCCTTTTGGCAAATCTTTAATATGAATGTTGGGTTCTTAGGAATTCAATATAGTTTTGGATTACAACAAACAGCAATCAACCCCATTTTTTTATATTTAGGAGCTTCAGAAGATATGTTGCCAATATTAAATATTGCAGGACCAGTTACAGGGTTACTAGTACAGCCAATTATTGGTGCAATGTCAGACAAGACATGGTCTTTAAAATGGGGTAGGCGTAAACCCTATTTCTTGATAGGTGCCTTGCTAGGTAGTATCTGTCTATTTGCCTTCCCACACAGTCCAGTTCTCTGGTTTGCAGTTGGATTACTTTGGATTTTAGACGTTGGTAATAATGTTGCTATGGAACCTTACAGAGCTTTTGTAGGGGATAAATTACCTGAAAAACAATTGAGTTTAGGGTATCAAATGCAGAGTTTGTTTTGCGGGTTGGGTACATTACTAGCTACAGGATCTATTCTTTTATTTCAATATTTATTTGGTGAAGAAGCAGATGTTGCAGGTACAATTCCGCAGTGGATTTATTATTCTTTTTATATAGGTGCTATACTGTCTTTAACCACCATTTTGTGGTCGGTTTTTAAAACAGCTGAGATTCCTCCATCAGATGAGGAATTGAAGGAAATCAATAAGATTAAACAATTATCATTACTAAATAAAATGGCCAAGCCTTTCGTTGAAATTAGAGAAGCACTGAAAGAGATGCCAAAATTTATGTGGAAAATTGGTGCTGTGTATCTTTTTCAATGGTATGCATTGTTTGTGTATTGGCAATTTTCAACACCACTTTTTATGAAAACAATGGGCTATTCTATCTCTGAAGCAGGATCTCAATCTGCTGCAATGAGCCTAACATACAACACAACTACAACTGTCTCTTATACACATCTGACGCTGCCGACGAATAGAGAGGTGTAG
>CAJXUO010000330.1 GCA_913061425.1 uncultured Lutibacter sp. | reverse complement strand
CTCGGAGATGTGTATAAGAGACAGTGACTATATGATAGAATTTAAATGTTTTAAGAATGGTGCTGATGTTTTTAAATTACAAAAAGAAAGCACAAGAGGTATCATAAAATAAGGGTGCTTTTTTAACCATAAAAGCACCCTTATTTCATAAAAATTTATTCCCACTACTTTCCTCCCAACATTAACAATTCATTACAAACAACTTCTAATGTATTTCTTCTCTACTTCTTATACTTTGCTTCTTTTTTTTCATGATTATTTAGAATCATTTTTAATTTTATAACTTTGCAACAACTAATGGAAAAAGCATTCTCTAAAATAGCATCAATTTTAATGGCTTTTGTAGTACTTCTGTCTACAATGTCGTTTACTGTTAGTATGCATTATTGCCAAGGAGAATTGGTTGATACAGCTGTTTTTCAAAAAGCACATTCTTGTGGAATGGAGCAAAGTAGTCAGATGATTTCTGATGAAAGTAACATGATGGAAGGATGTTGTAATGACACGGAAATAACTATTGAAGGTCAGGATGATTTAAAATTACCTGTTATAGATCTAACATTAGATCAACAGGTCTTTATTACAACATTTATACATACATGCAATAATCTCTTTATTACTTTCGAGGAAAACGATGATCTATATTTTGACAACCATCCTCCCTTTAAAGTCAAGCAAATCTTTAAGCTAGGCGAGACTTATTTAATTTGATTTTTTAAACAATAGACGATGATCCCATGGAAAAACTCCATTGGGTGATTTTGCGTATTCGGTATTTTTTTAATACCAGTGTCTAACTTTTTAATAATCAAAACCAATGCTAAATAAAAGCATAAAATTTCTAATAGAAAACAAACTTGTAGCGGTCTTAATGCTTGTCCTTTTTATAGGATGGGGAACAATTAATTCGCCTTTTGATTGGGATACTGGTTTCTTGCCAAGTAATCCCGTAGCTGTAGATGCAATCCCAGATATTGGAGAGAATCAGCAAATTGTTTTTACGAAATGGGATGGTCGCTCACCACAAGATATTGAAGACCAAATAACGTACCCTTTAACGACCTCTTTACTTGGAATAACAGGAGTCAAAACGATTCGTAGTTCATCTATGTTTGGCTTTTCAAGTATCTATATCATTTTTGAAGAAGATGTAGAGTTTTATTGGAGTAGGAGTCGCATCCTTGAAAAATTAAACTCATTGCCAAGTGGGTTATTACCTGAAGGAATAAATCCTGCTTTAGGCCCAGATGCTACTGGTTTAGGGCAAATATTTTGGTACACCTTAGAAGGTCGTGACGAAAAAGGAAACATTACTGGAGGATGGGATTTGCATGAGTTGAGAAGCATTCAAGATTACTATGTGAAATATGCCTTGTCATCTGCAAGCGGAGTTTCTGAAGTAGCTTCTATTGGGGGATACGTTCAAGAATATCAAGTTGATGTGAACCCTGAATTGATGCGACAATACAATATAGGATTGCATCATGTAGTAAAGGCTGTCAAAGAAAGCAATCAAGATATAGGAGCACAAACCATAGAAATTAATCAAGCTGAATACTTAGTCCGTGGATTAGGATATGTAAAGTCGATTTCAGATATAGAAAATGCTGTGATTACTTCCGAAGACTTCACAGCAATCAAAATTAAAGACATTGGAAAAGTTTCATTAGGACCAGCTGCACGTAGAGGCATATTAGACAAAGAAGGAGCAGAAGCTGTTGGAGGTGTTATTGTTGCTAGATATGGCGCAAATCCAATGGAAGTAATCAACAATGTAAAAGCCAAAATAAATGAATTAAGCGCAGGATTACCGTCTAAAGTATTGCCTGATGGTAGGACATCACAAGTGACTATTGTACCATTCTATGACAGAACAGAACTCATTCAAGAAACATTAGGGACTTTAAATGAGGCATTGACCTTAGAAATTTTGATTACAATTTTGGTGATTATCATGATGGTATTTAATCTTCGAGCTTCTATTTTAATTTCAGGCTTATTACCTGTATCAGTACTGATGGTATTCATAGCCATGAAGGTCTTTGGAGTGGATGCAAATATTGTTGCTTTGTCTGGTATTGCTATTGCTATAGGAACGATGGTTGATGTTGGCATTATACTTTCAGAGAATATTATTCGGCATTTAGACGAAAATAAAAATAGACAGTCTGTAAATACTATTGTTTACAATGCTACAGCAGAAGTTTCTGGAGCTATTGTTACTGCTGTAATGACAACGATTATAAGTTTCATCCCTGTATTTACAATGATTGGTGCAGAAGGTAAATTATTTAGGCCTTTAGCATTTACAAAAACCTTTGCATTAACAGCTTCTATTATTGTAGCACTATTTTTAATACCGCCATTTGCTGCCTTTTTATTTAGAAAGCAACGTACCAGAAGAACAAGTAGTTACCTTATAAATTTAGTTTTAGCTATATCAGGAATACTGGCTGTCTCTTATACACATCTGCCGCTGCCGACGA
>CAJXUO010000329.1 GCA_913061425.1 uncultured Lutibacter sp. | reverse complement strand
CTAAACCCAATGCCTTTAAACGCTCAAGTAATAATCCAACTCCACTGTCTAAATCTTCCGTCATTGCAGCAAAACCAGCATGTCTTTGATAGGTACCTTTTTCAATGTTTTTGTATTTTTCTAGTGTTTCCTTTCGCATCATAACATCAGAGTGAACAGCATAATGAGAAACTTGTAAAAAAAATGGGGTATTTGACTTGGCTTGTCTTTCAAGAAAGTTAATTGCCCTCTCAGTCGTACTAAATATTTTTTTAGGGTCCTCGTCAACATTATTTTGCCACTGTTTACCGCCTGCTTTGTAATTGAAAACGCCATCTTTATTTCCTGTAATACCATCACTTTCATCATAACCAAGCTCTGAGGGGTGTACACCAATTCCCCATTTACCAAAATGAGCTGCTTTATAATCTGGATTGACTTTTTTTAACAGTTTTGGAATGGTGTAAGAGGTTTGATGATTGATATGCTTGGTATTCATCCCTACTCTTATCATTTTTAAGCGTGCTGGAGTTTGTCCAAACTGAATACTATAACGCGATGGAGAGCACACTGGTGCACTGGCATAGGCTGAAGAAAACCGCATACCGCGATTTGCTAATTTTTCTAAATTAGGCGTTTGATGGTAATCACTTTTTGATTGAACTTCATCATCCATCATTTGAACAGAGGTTCCATTCCAACCTTGATCATCCGTTAAAATTACAATAAAGTTAGGAGGCTTTTCATCATTGTCATTCTTTAATTTTGAAGTTTTACAACTTAAAAAAGTTAAGATTAATCCAATTATTAATAGATACGAGGTACTGTTAGTTTTCATCTGTTATGATTTATTGTTTTTTAAAATGACTTTGGTCTGCTTGTGCTTTGGTTATAAGTGAAGGAGGAAGTTTTCCCATGTCTTGATACTTCTCAATCATTTCTTTCAGTATTTCCTTTGCCTTTTCTGGGTACTTTTCAAAGAGATTGTTTTTTTCTCCTGGGTCTGTGTTTAAATTAAATAATAGGGTGTCATGTGCTTTTACAAATTGCTTCCATTTATTTCCTCTAAATCCTTTATAAGGCAATTTTACTTTCCATTGTCCACTTCTGTACCCCTGTAATTGTTTCCCATCAAGAAAGAGTAAATCTGAATTTTTACGATTTCCTTTATCAGTTAAAACCTTAGATATATCCAATCCATCAATAACCAAACCTTTCGGAATTGAACTCCCTGTAATATTAGCTATTGTAGGAAACCAATCCATTTGGCTGGCTACTTCAGTATTAATAATGCCTTGAGGAATTCTATTTTTCCACATAGCTACTGTGGGTACCTTCATACCTCCATCAAACGTAAATGTTTTTCCTTCTCTTAAGTCTCCTGCAGACCCTCCATCTTCTTTCATTGCTAGCCATGGTCCATTATCACTAGAAAAGACAATAAGTGTGTTTTCTAAAATTCCATGTTCTCGAAGACTTTTTAGAATTTGCCCTACACTCCAGTCTAGCTCTTGTACTACATCACCATATAAACCTCTTTTAGAAGTTCCTATAAATTCTTCAGAAGCATAGAGAGGAACATGTGGCATAGAATGGGCTATGTAGAGAAAAAACGAATTGTCTTTGTTTTTTGTAATAAATTTTTGTGCTTCTTTTGTATAGGTTTTGGTAATGTATTGTTGTTTTACTTTATAGGATTCTACTTCATTTCCTCTCATATATACAACGCTCTCCATATCATTACTATACGGAATTCCAAAATACTCATCGAAGCCATGTTGTAATGGTAAATATTTAGAATGGTGTCCTAAATGCCATTTCCCAACGATTCCAGTTGCATATCCTTTTTCTTTTAGTATTTCTGGAATTGTTATTTCTTTATCAGGAATCCCTGTAAAACTCTCTGAAAAAAAAACAGTGTTTATTCCCATTCGTTGTGGATACCTCCCTGTTAACAAGGCTGCTCTAGAAGGACTGCAAACTGATGAAGCTGAATAGAATTCTGTAAATTTAATTCCTTCTTTTGCAATCTGGTCAATGTTTGGGGTATTGATATCTTTTGCACCATAACAACTCAAATCTCCATAACCCAAATCATCTGCAAATATATAGACGATATTGGGTTTCTGACCAAAAGAGTAGAAACACTGAATTAATAGGAATAAAAAAGTGAATTTATTTTTAGTCATTTTTAAATTAATGCGATTGTTTAAGGGGCTAATCAATGTTATTATTGGCAGCTGTTTCAAAATTACCATCAAAATCACTGAAAACACCTTTTGAAGTTTTCTTAATTAAAATAGATACCCCTGGAAGAGGTGTTTTAGAATCTCTATCTATTACAGTTCCTTTAAGTGTGATTTCTTGTGCGACCAGAATTACAGGAAACAACATCAGGATATAGAAAACTATTTTTCTCATAATATGAAGTTCTTATTATATGAACAAATTTGTGAGAAACTCTGTATTTTAATGTTTAATATTTATCCATTAGTGTTTAATATTTG
>CAJXUO010000328.1 GCA_913061425.1 uncultured Lutibacter sp. | reverse complement strand
ATAATATCACTTTGATTGGGCATTCAAGAGGTGGAGGAATAGTCACTATAAAAGCATCTGAAAACGACAAAATTTCAAAGGTTATTTCTTGGAATGGAGTTTCAGATTACGATTCTAGATTTGTAAAAGGTCAAGAATTACAAGAGTGGGAAAAGACCGGAGTAAGATACATTACTAATTCACGAACCAAACAACAGATGCCACATTTTTATCAGTTTTTTGAAAACTATGAATCTAATAAAGAGCGGTTATCTATTAAAAAAGCAGTTAAAAGACTTCAAATTCCATACTTAATTATTACAGGGGAAAATGACACCGCTGTAAAGCCATTTGAAGGAGAGAGTATACATCAATGGAATCCTAAAAGTAAATTAGTTTGTATTGAAGGCATGAATCATACTTTAGGAGCAAAACATCCTTGGAATGAAGAAAATTTACCGATGCATTTAGACAAGGCAATTCAATTGAGTATAGATTTTATTAAAAGTTAATTTTTGAATAAAACGAACAATGTATAAAGCCTCAAACTTAACATTTAAAGGGATTAATAGATTGGCAATTCCTGCAATTATTTCTGGAATTGCAGAACCACTTCTTTCAATTACCGATACTGCCATTGTTGGAAACATAGAATTCAATTCAGTAGAGTCATTAGCAGCTGTTGGAATTGCAGGGTCTTTCATTTCTGCCTTGGTTTGGATTTTAGCACAAACTAGATCAGCAATTTCAGCAATTATAGGTAGATATTTAGGAGCAAAAAAGTTAGATGAAATCGCAACTTTACCTTCGCAAATTATCTTTATTAATCTTATAATAAGCGTCGTTTTATATTTTGTTTCAAGTTATTTTACAACAGAAATATTCAAATTATACAATGCGGAAGGTTTAATCTTAAACTACTCAGTTTCCTATTACAAAATCCGAATTATAGGCCTTCCATTAACACTCTTCATTTTTTCAGTATTTGGTGTTTTTAGAGGGTTGCAAAACACATTTTGGCCAATGATTATTAGTATTGTTGGAGTGAGTATTAATGTTGTTCTTGACATAATTTTAGTCTATGGTATTGAAGGGTATTTAGAACCTATGAATATTAGTGGCGCTGCATGGGCAAGTGTAATTTCACAAGGAGTTATGGCTTTATTAGCATTAATTTTACTGCTAAAGAAAACGCCGTTTAGTTTAAAGTTTTCGTTGCCATTTAACAAAGAGATTGGGACTATACTTTCAATTAGTTTTAACCTAATTATTAGAGCAATAGCATTGAATGTAGCGTTGTTTATGGCAAATGCGTATGCAACAAAATATGGAGATAATTTTATTGCTGCTCAAACAATTGCATTTCAAATTTGGCTCTTTTTCGCTTTCTTTATTGATGGATATTCCAGTGTTGGAAATATAGTTTCAGGAAAATTATTAGGTGAAAAGGATTATAAAAGCATGTGGAAATTGAGCATAAAACTCAGTAAGTACACTATAATTATCTCAATAATCATGGTTTCTTTATGTGCTATTTTTTATGTGCCAATAGGAAATCTATTCTCTAAAGATGCGTTTGTTTTACAGTCATTCTATAGTATCTTTTGGATTGTTTTATTGATGCAGCCAATAAACGCGATAGCATTTGTATTTGATGGTATTTTTAAAGGATTGGCTGAGGCTGTAATTTTAAGAAACTTGTTGTTAATCGCTACATTTTTAGGCTTTGTTCCAGCACTTTTAATCGGAGACTATTTTGAATTAAAATTAACTGGTATTTGGATTGCTTTTACAATTTGGATGATCTTAAGAGCAGGAATACTAGTTGTTAAATTTAGAAAAAAATATTTGGCGAAAAACACGTAACTTTGACCTGTAAAAACCGTGCGGAAATAAGTGGTAAATTGGCATTGTCAGTATTCTCCAAAAACGGTTTAAATAAATTTAAAAAATAAGTATGAGTAACATTCGAATTACGAAGCAATTTGATTTTGAAACAGGTCATGCACTATATGGATATGACGGGAAATGTAAAAATGTTCACGGTCATAGTTATAAACTATCGGTAACGGTTATTGGAACTCCAATTTCTGACAGCAACAATGTGAAGTTTGGAATGGTGATTGACTTTGGAGATTTAAAGAAAATAGTAAATGAAGAGGTTGTAGATAAGTTTGACCACGCTACAGTGTTTAATAAGAATACACCTCATGTTGAGCTTGCTCATGAATTAGCAACACGCGGACACAATGTAATATTAGTTGATTATCAGCCTACAAGTGAGATGATGATTATTGATTTTGCTCAAAAAATCAACAATAAATTACCAAAGGATATCAAACTACATTCTTTAAAATTACAAGAAACAGGGACTTCTCATGCTGAGTGGTTTGCAGCGGATAATTAAATTATTATATAAAAAATTCTTTTATTAATATTACTTTTTTCTAATTTTATTTTCTCTCAAAATCTGTCTCTTATACACATCTGACGCTGCCGACGAATAGA
>CAJXUO010000327.1 GCA_913061425.1 uncultured Lutibacter sp. | reverse complement strand
AAAAAAGCCCTACCAGTGTGGTAGGGCCTCAAAAAAATATTTTTGAAATCTTTCTCTTATTAAAAATGAGTAACTTCAGTTTTATTCTTTTGCTGTCGCTCTTTCATAAACGTAAATCATTTTAATTTTTCCATTCACAAAAAGTACATCATGCACATGGTGTAATGTAACTTCTTCACCATCTACTGTGTCAGTTAAATCTTGTCCAGAAGTAACCCATTGATTTAATACTCCTTTTGTGTCAGTAAATTGATTGGCAATCATATATTTAGTTGTCCATTTTGGACTACTTTTTGAAAACCAATCTTTTAAAAATACAATATGTGCTTTAGATCCATCAATAACATCCCCATTAGGTGGATATCCTTTAAAACTATCATCATTAATATTTTGAATAGTTTTTAAATCTTTTTCATTGTGTGCTTTAATATATGCCTCCCAAAGTCGTGTAGTGGTCATATCTCCTCCATAAAGTGAGATTCTTGTACTATCATTAGGAATTTCAACCCCAATTGCTGTAGGAGTGCTTTGTGTTTCTGACTCATTTACATTATTACAAGAAATTGTAATTATTGCCAATAAGAATACTACTATTGTTTTTTTCATTTTCTATATTTTAAGATTTCTATTTTTCAACAGCCATTACTTGTTCCCAAATTACACGAAGTCTGAACCCATCTGGATCATAATCATTCATTTTTGATTTTGATGGTGGCGTAAAATCTGAAACATCTAAAGCTTTCATTGCATCAACAAGAGTTTTGTAGCCATCCCATGTCATTACCGTACTTTCATCTTGCCCCATTGGATAAATTTTAGCTCCAATACCCCAGTTTGTTAAACCTGATTCACCGCTTTTAATTGTTTCTTCCATCATGGGCTTCCATAAATTTTGGTTTTCACTCACAAATCCTTTCATATTTTTTGGACGAGCATAATTCCATACAGAATATTTTCCTCCCTGTCCAGGAATTTGATCTAACACTTTATAGTTGTGAATTTCATAAACGGTATAAGGAGACATAGCGTCTTGAACATTAAACCCTAGTGTTTCAGGATTCCAAGATGTGCTTAACATTGCTTCTAATGATGGGTACCCATTTACAAAGGCATAATTAACATCATTGTTGCCAGCAGTTCCTACTTTACGCGCCAATAACCAAAGGTTTTGTTCACCCTTGTCTATTGCTGCTTTTTTTACTTTTGCCCAATAGGTAGTTTCTTTTCGTTCAAATTCTTCAATATTTTCTGAAGCTACAGATACATAAGTAATAGAATAGTATTGAGCGGTCATTGAAAGAGATGCAAGTAATGCAAATCCAAAAAGTAATTTTTTCATATGTTTAGTTTATATAATTAATAAGTTATTGTATTACAAGTAATTTTATATTTCAAGTTTTGTTAGTTAAAAATAGCACCGTTGTAATACACATCTTCTCTACCAATTTTGCCCTTACTATTAAACCACATTTGACTATGCAGTTTCATAGTTTTCATCTCTCCAGATTTCTTGTTTTTGAAAGTAAATTTCCACCAAGATAAAGCTACGCCTCCATTTCCTTCATAGTCTAGGTAATCTGGATATCCTACTTCATCAATTGATACTATTTCAAATTCACTTAGTACATTGGTAACGCTTTCTATTTGTTCTTCTAAAGAATTATAATCTTTATCAGTTAAATTACTGTCATATATTCTTGCATTTTTACCAAAATCTTGAAATGTTTTTTCAATGTTTCCCTGTGCTAAATGATAGTATACTTTTCTAACTATTCCAATAGATGGATGATCTTTATAAATGACACCATTCTTAACTGTTTCTCTAGAAATACTCCATTTATCCCATGCAGCTTGATTATCAGACCATAAAAAACGTTTTATTTTTTTGCCTTCTTTATCAAAAATAAAGGTGCCGTTTCGAGGTGTTTTAATTTTAAACCCATTGTTTTTATCCCAAGCAGTAAACATTTGGAAAGTATAGACATAGGTTCCATCATCTTTATATTCTATAGCATCAGAATATGCAGAACCTCTATTTTCAATAGACATGTTTACAAAATTCTTATTCATCCAGGCAGATTGTCCTGTCAGATTATTAATGTCTCCTCCTTTGTAGTTAGGGTTATTATTCATAGAATTCCACATCTTAAAATCATCACTTACAAGACTTTTTAATGTTTCAACATCACCATCAACATACGCTTTGTTAAATTGATTTACGATTGCTATGGCTGGATGATTTTTATAAACTTTACCATTTTTTTCTTTTTGAGACATTACCAAAAAAGGAATCATAAGTAATAGCACTGTAATTTTTCTTGTTTTCATATTTAATTAGTGTAATTGATTAGTATTAGTTTTTATTAGCAACTAATGTAGTTATAATTAATTGTGATTTAAAATTAATTTTGAAAATTTAATTTAAATTCCTTAAATTATTATCTTAAATCTGTCTCTTATACACATCTCCGAGCCCACGAGACCTCTCTACAT
>CAJXUO010000326.1 GCA_913061425.1 uncultured Lutibacter sp. | reverse complement strand
CCTACTTCAGTTACAAAATCATACCAGTTTTGTATTGACATTTCCTCTGTTTTCTTACAATAGTCAAAGAATAAACCACCAATTCCTCTTGCCTCATTTCGATGTGTATTCCAAAAATACTCGTCACATCGTTTTTTATACGTTTCATAAAAACCTGAATTATGAGTATCACAAGCCTCTTTACAAACTTGATGGAAATGTGTAGCATCTTCATCAAACAAATAATAAGGAGTTAAATCTTGACCTCCACCAAACCACGAATCAATAACATCTCCTTCTTTATTATACATCTCAAAATAACGCCAATTTGCATGTACTGTTGGCACCATTGGATTCTTAGGATGCAAAACCAAACTTAGACCACACGCAAAAAAATTACATTCAGAAACGTTAAAATATTTCTGCATTGATTCTGGTAACTTTCCATGAACTCCAGAAATGTTTACACCTCCTTTTTCAAACACATTTCCACCAGAAATAACGCGTGTTCTACCTCCACCACCTTCAGGACGTTCCCATACATCTTCTTGAAATGTTGCTTTGCCATCTACTTCTTCTAACTTAGAAGTAATAGTATCTTGTAATTCATGTATATATTTAAAAAAAGTGTCTTTCATTTTACTAATCATTTTTTAGTTTCTCCATAAACTCTTTAGTTCTATAGTGATTATCTAAATAATCTAATTCGCTTATTGTAATTATAAGTCTAACATAAAAATCCCTAAAGTTTGCAGTAACATGAAATTTTGGCGCTCTTTCTTTTCTAAAATCAAACCGAACAAACATATACTTAGCCCCAGAATAATCAGCATCTGAAAATAAAATAGATTGAAGATACTCTTTAACCTTAGGATATTTTGGTTCAATTCTTTTCAAAAACTTAATATATTTTCCACTTTCTAAAGGGGAATTTCTAATAACTGAATCCAATATACGATTACTCCTCATAATACTTTTTCCCCATATTTCATTAAAAGTATTTGAATCAATTTTACCAAAAACAACTTCTAAATCTTGTCGCTTAAAACTATTTAAATAAGAATCTTTCTTCTCGAAATTTGCTCTCCTAAGCATTAATTTTTTATATGCAGTTGGCAAGTCTTTACCATGATTTCTCAATCTATCTTCAAAAAAATCAACCAAAATATTTAAATCCTTAATTTCCTCTACAGTAAATACCTCTTCTAACTCTTTAGTAGAATTTTTAGGTTTATCACATGAAATAAAAAACACACAAAGAACTATAATTAAATAAACCTGTAGTTTTTTCATTTTAAATCATTGTTTTATTACAATACGTTGACTTTTCAAAGTCTCTTATATTTATAGAAATTATAGGGACATTTGGAAATAACTCATTCAATTTTGAAGTAATCATTTTAGAAAGAATACATTTCTGTTCAGTAGTTCTTCCTTCCATAATATTTGCAAACACATGAATGAAATCATCATCAGAACTTTGTACCAAAGAGTGTTTAAATGGATTTAGGCGAACTTTAATATCATTTCGTCCAAAAAGTCCTGTTGAAAAAGCAGTTTCAAACACCTCTTCCAAAACTTTTCTTGGCTCCTGTAATTCCAAAATATTTTCTGAGCAGTCTAAAATAAAATGTGGCATATTTTTAATTTAATTTTAACTCATACAACTCCATATCTGATGGTAATTGACCTTCTGTAGTAAATTCACCTATCAAAAAAGTTTGACCAAGCAAAGTTGCTATTCAACAATACAATGGTACTTCCAATAGTTAATTTATGTGCTATAAATTAAAATCTTCCGTAAAAGTGAATCAATTATACTCTTTTACCGCGTCTACGAATGCTTTTGCATTGTCCAATGGAATATCTGGTAAGATTCCATGTCCTAAATTTACAATATATCTATCCTTCCCAAATGCATCAATCATATCTTTCACCATCTTTTTAATTTCTGAAGGTGGAGAATACAATCTTGTTGGATCAAAATTCCCTTGAAGTGTCATTTTTCCTCCTGATAGATAACGTGCGTTTTCTGCCGTAATCGTCCAATCTACTCCTAAAGCCGAAGCATTAGACTTCGCCATTTCTTGCAATGCAAACCAACACCCTTTCCCAAATGCAATTACTGGAGCATCATCTTTTAAGGCTTCTATTATTTGATTGATATATTTCCAAGAAAATTCTTGATAATCTACTGGAGATAACATTCCTCCCCAAGAATCAAAAATTTGAACGACATCAACTCCTGCTTCTACTTTTGCTTTTAAATATGCAATTGTAGTATCCGTAATTTTTTGTAATAATTGATGCGCTGCAATAGGATTGGTAAAACAGAATTTTTTCGCTAAATCAAAGTTTTTACTTCCTTGACCTTGTACACAATAACATAAAATTGTCCAAGGAGAACCCGCAAACCCAATTAAAGGAATATCATTATTTAGCAATTCTTTTGTAGCTTTTACAGCTTTATATACGTAATCTAGTTCAACATGTACATCAGGAACGATTACATTGTCTA
>CAJXUO010000325.1 GCA_913061425.1 uncultured Lutibacter sp. | reverse complement strand
TCTCATAACTTTCAATAGGTAAATATCCATTAAAAGCAAAACTTTGACCATTTAATCCAGAAGCCATCATCGCCAATAAAATTGAAGACGGACCAACTAATGGAATTACTTGAATATTCTTTTTATGGGCTAGTTTAACAACTTCTGCTCCAGGATCTGCAATCCCAGGAACTCCAGCCTCAGAAAGAACACCTATAGAAACTCCTTCATCACAAATATCTAGATAAGAATTGACTTCTAATGCATCTGCATATTTATCTATTGATTTTAAAATTAACGAGGGTTGCGATTTTTTTGGAGTAATTCTTTTAATAAAACGTCTTGCAGTTTTTTCATTTTCTACAATAAAATGATCTAACTCTTCTACTACTTTTTTTACCGACAAAGGCAAAACTTCTAAAGGCTCATTATCACCTAAAGTTGTAGGTATCAAATATAATTTACCTCTTTCAGTCATACGTTTAATATTTTTTAGAAATTACTTCACATGCTTGATCTAACATGCTGTATACGGATTTAAAACTATGAACTCCACATGTATAAGGATCAGGAACATCTAAGTTTTCATTTGGAAAAATCTCATTTAATATTAATTTCACCTTATCAATATCTTCTTGATTTCTTGCTAATGATATTACATTAGTATAATTAGAATTATCCATAACATAGATACTATCAAAACTATCAAAATCACTTATCACAAATTGCCTTCCCTTCTGATTAGATATATCTATACTAAACTGCTTAGCAACTTCAATAGACCTTACGTCTGGCTCACTACCAATATGATAATTACTTGTTCCAGCAGAATCTACTTGAACATTTTTTAAAAAATTTTTTGATTTAAGTATGCCTTCCGCCAATGGTGAACGACAAATATTTCCAAGACAAACCATTAAAATTCTTACCATGTTTAAACGTTTAATACGTTAACTTCTTGGTTAAGTCTTCTACATATTTACGAAACTGCTTATCAGTTTCAGTTAGGTTATCTACTGTTTTACATGCATGTAATACGGTTGCATGATCACGTTTTCCTATTTGAGATCCAATGCTTGCCAAAGAGGCTTTTGTCATCCTTTTAGCAAAAAACATTGCCAATTGACGTGCTTGAACAATATGTCTCTTTCTCGTTTTTGATTGTAAAGTTGTAACATCTAAATCAAAATAACTTGAAACTACTTTTTGAATTTGATCTATAGAAACTTCTCTCTTAGTATTCTTAACAAACTTATCAACTATCTGTTTTGTTAAAGCAAGCGTAAATTCTTTTCTATTAAAAGAGGCTTGTGCAATCATTGAAATTAAAACGCCTTCTAACTCTCTAACATTAGACTTAATATTCTTAGCTATATAATCAACTATTTCTTCAGGCATATCTACACCATCTCTAAATAATTTATTTTGTAATATCGAAATTCTTGTTTCATAATCAGGAACTTGCAATTCAGCCGAAAGACCCCATTTAAAACGAGATAACAAACGCTGTTCAATATCTTGCATATCAACAGGAGCTTTATCTGAAGTGATAATTACCTGCTTCCCATTTTGGTGTAAATGATTAAATATATGGAAGAATACATCTTGTGTTCCTGTCTTTCCTGATAAAAATTGTACATCATCAATAATCAACACATCAATCATTTGATAGAAATGAATAAAATCATTTCGAGTGTTAGATTTTACTGAATCAATAAACTGCTGTGTAAATCTTTCAGATGAAATATATAGTACTGTTTTTTCAGGATATTTATCTTTAATCTCAACACCAATAGCATGTGATAAATGCGTTTTACCTAAACCAACTCCTCCATAAATTAATAATGGATTAAATGATGTTCCTCCAGGTTTATTAGCAACAGCCATACTTGCAGATCTTGCTAATCTATTTGAATCACCTTCAATAAAACTTTCGAAATTATAATTTGGATTCAATTGAGATTCTATCTTAACTTTTTGAATTCCAGGAATTACAAAAGGGTTCTTCAACTCTCTCTTATTGATATCTAAAGGAACTGTAATTCCTTGAGAATTTATTGGCTTTCTATTAGAACTTGGAATCTTAACGGTATGTGGCGTATTACTACTATACACGTTTTCCATACGCACATCATAAATCAATTTAGCATCACTCCCTAATTCTCTAACCAACGCAACTCTTAATAATTTAATGTAATGCTCTTCCAACCATTCATAAAAAAATTTACTTGGCACTTGAATAGTAAGTGAGTCTCCTGAAATTTTAATTGGCTTGATTGGTTCAAACCACGTCTTATACGCTTGCGATTTAATGTTGTCTTTTATAAATAAAAGACATTCATTCCAAACTGATTCTGCAGTTTTAGTCATTATTCTAGTTAGATATTTCGGGTTATGGTCAACTGAAAAAAAATAGAGGGGTTTCTACTACTTTTTAGGTCTTACAAAAATGTGAATAATATTTAGTATAAAAAAATAAAACTGTCTCTTATACACATCTCCGAGCCCACGAGACCTCTCTACATCT
>CAJXUO010000324.1 GCA_913061425.1 uncultured Lutibacter sp. | reverse complement strand
AATATTTAAAGGGTCAAATCCAGATACCACATTACCATCAACTACAGCTGTAGAAGATCCAAATAAAGAAAATGATGGGAAATTATCAATTTGATTACTATTTGTGTCTAAGATATTGTTACCTGTAAATCCATAACTTACTCTAAGCTTTAGTTTATTAATGAAATTGCTGTTTTCTAAAAAACTTTCATTACTTACAATCCAACCAGCAGAAAACGCAGGGAAGTTACCATATTTATTGTTTTTTCCAAAAATAGAACTTCCATCTCGTCTAAAACTTGCAGAAAATAAATATTTGTTATCATACGCATAATTTGCACGAGCAAATACAGATAGTAAAGCCTTTTCGTAATCTTCAGAACCAAAATCAATTATAGTTGTTGCTGCTGAGATAGTTTGTAATTTGTCAGATAAATATCCATTACCCGCAACAAAATCGTTAGTGAAATCCCAAGTTTCTGCACCAAAACCAGCTACAGCAGAAATTTCATGCTTACCAATATCTTTATTATATGTGAAATAGTTGTCAGTAGATAAATGTGTTCTCTTTTCATTGAACAAATCCAATCTTGCAGCAGAAGCTCCATTTCTGTTCGACTCTACACCTTGCCATCTACGTCTCTTAGTATTTTGAACATCACCACCTATAGTTGATCTAAAACTTAAGTTGTCATTAAAGTTATACTTTCCGTAAATACTACCAAACAGTTTAAACTTATCATCTGTTCTATGTCTCTCTAAAATTTTAGCGGCAGGATTTGTATTAGAAGTATTACTTATATCTGTTCCACTTCCTGTACTTGGCGCACCAGCAACTAAATCGTAATCATCAAACATTCTTTGAATAGCATAATCTCCAATTTCTACATCGGCATATTTCCCTCCATCACGAAATCGATTTACATATTGAATATTGTCTGCTGTTATGTACACTGGCAACCAAGAAGGTTGACGCAATATATCGTGTGTAGAACCATCAAAACGTCTTCTTATTGTTACAGAAGGTGTAACGTTTACACCAAATGAAAATTTATCATTTAATTTTGTGTCTACTTTTAATTTTATACTGGTTCTTTTATAGTCATCACTTAATAACACACCTTCATCGTGTATGTAACTTAAGGCTGTACTAAACTTTGTTTTTTTACTTCCTCCTCTTACAGCAAAAGAGTAACTCTCTATAGTACCACCATCAAAAATAACATCTTGCCAGTTGGTATTATCACCTAACAATTGTTTATAAGTTGTTCTGTCTGAAAGTACACCATTTGCAGCCAATTCAGCTGCTGCTGTTTCTCTAACAGTAAATGAGTAAGCATCACTTTGGTGTGCAGTTTTAAACCCTGTATAGGTGTTAAAACTAAATTTAGTTTCACCTTCTTTACCATCTTTTGTAGTAATCATGATAACTCCATTAGCTCCACGTGATCCATAAATAGATGATGATGCTGCATCTTTTAAAACTTCAAAAGATTGTACATCGTTCATATCTAATGACCCTAAATAATCATCATCAACTACTAAACCATCTACAACAATTAAAGGTTTAGAATTACCAGTAATTGAACCAGCACCACGAATTGTGATTGTTGGAGCTGAACCAGCTTCTCCTTCTGTTGCTTGAATATTAACACCCGATACTTGACCTACTAATGCATCATCCACACGAGATACTGCAATTTGGTCTAAATCATCATTTTTAACCTTAGAGATTGCTCCTGTTAAATGACTCTTCTTTTGTGTTCCGTATCCAATCACTACAACCTCATCTAATTGTGTTGCATCGACTACAAGAGAAACATCTTGAGTTTGTTGATTGTCTACAATAATTGTTTGAGTAATGAAACCCAAACCAGAAAACTGAAGAACATCTCCTTTCTTAACATTTAATTGGTAATTACCATCAAAATCCGTTGATGTTCCGTTTGTAGAATTTACGACGACAACATTAACTCCTGGAGTTGGTTGATTGTCAGCCTGAGAGACTACATTTCCTTTGATCAAAAACTCTTCTTGTGACATTGCTGAAATGCTGACGAACAACATTAGCAAACAAGCGAACTTAACTTTTAAATTCATAATACTTCGTTTACTTTATTTATTAAATTTATATTATATCACCCATAAAACATAAAGAAAGTCAAATACTGTTTTGTATATTTGCATTTCTAAATATTACTATAAGTAATAATTTGGTTAATTACTTCCCTTCCACAAGAAGTATTTTTTTAAAAGGATAGGTTTACACCTATCCTTTTTTCATGTTAACTAATTCAAAATCAACATCGTATAATATTTTTATTCTTTACTTTAGATTGGTTTACCAGATTGGTTTACCAAATATAAGGATATTTTATGAAAAACAAGAATTACAAATAGTATGGTATAAGCGACCTACAATTAAAAAGTTAATTACATATTATAAACTCCTCGGATTATATCTAACGTTGCACCTGTTATAAAACTGTCTCTTATACACATCTGACGCTGCCGACGAATAGAGAGGTGTA
>CAJXUO010000323.1 GCA_913061425.1 uncultured Lutibacter sp. | reverse complement strand
ATAAAGATAGAACTATAAAACCAAATCTTACAGCAAAATTAAAAATCAACGATTACACCAACAAGAATGCTATCTTAATACCACAAGATATCATTTCAGAGAATGCAAAAGGTGAACAGTACATCTATGTTGTAAAAGACAAAAATGGAAAATATGCAATTGCTGATCAAGTAATCATTGAAACTGGAAAAACACAAGGAGATGTAATTGAAGTATTAAAAGGTTTAGGAAATGACGTTGAGATTATTCAAGAAGGTGCAAGAAGTGTAAGAAATCAGCAAGAGGTTGAAATCTCGAACAAATAAATTATCAAAATGACAAAACAACAAAAAAAATTAGATAAAGAATTTGGGTTATCATCTTGGGCAATTGCTAATAAAACTACTATTTATGTAGTAATTGCTTTAATTTTATTTTTAGGAGGTTCTGCATATTATAGTATGCCTAGAGAAAGTTTTCCTGAGATAAAAGAAACTAAAATTTATATAAGTTCTGTGTTTCCTGGAAATACTGCTGAAGATATTGAAAAATTAATTACCGACCCTCTTGAGGATAAGTTAAAAACTGTAAGTAATGTTGTAGAAATTACTTCTACTTCACAAGAAGATTATTCTATGGTTGTGGTAGAATTTGACGAAAACATCACTGTAGATCAAGCAAAACAAAAGGTAAAAGACGAAATTGATTCAGAAACTTCTGGTGAAGATTGGCCAACTTTTAACAATGCCAAAGTTGAACCAAATGTATTCGAATTGAGTATGTCTGAGGAAGTTCCAATTTTAAATATCAATATCTCTGGAGATTATCCTATAGATAAATTAAAGGAATTTGGCGAATATTTACAAGATGAAATTGAAGACTTATCTGAAATTAAAAAAGTAGATATCCGTGGTGCTCAAGATAAAGAAGTTGAAGTAGCTGTTGATATTTATAAGATGATGGCTGCTCAAGTGAGTTTTAATGATATTATTGGAGCAATAGAGAATGAAAATATGACGATGTCTGCAGGAAATTTAATTGCAAGTGGACAGAGACGTACTATAAGAATTGTAGGTGAGATTGAAAACCCTTCAGTATTAAATAGTATCGTCGTTAAATCTGAAGATAATAGCCCTATTTATTTAAAAGATATAGCATCAGTTACGTTTAAAGATAAGGATAAAACCACCTATTCTAGAGAATTCGGAGAGCAAGTAGTTATGCTTGACGTTAAGAAACGTTCTGGTGAAAACATGGTAACTGCTGCATTACAGATAGAGGAAATTGTAAAAGATGCTAAGTCAACTATTTTTCCTCCAAACTTGAAAGTAACAATTGCTAATGATCAATCTTCCAAAACTATAGGTCAAGTAGATGATCTAGTAAACAATATTCTATTTGGGATTATATTAGTGGTAACTGTATTAATGTTCTTCCTTGGATTTAAAAACGCACTTTTTGTAGGTTTTGCAATTCCAATGTCAATGTTTATGTCGTTGATGATTTTAAGCATGCTTGGCTACACAATGAACACCATGATTCTCTTCGGATTGATTATGGGTCTAGGGATGCTTGTAGATAATGGAATTGTGGTCGTAGAAAACGTTTATAGATTGATGGACGAAGAAGGCTTGAGTCGTGTTGACGCTGCAAAAAAAGGTATTAGTGAAATTGCTTTTCCTATTATTATTTCAACAGCGACAACAGTTGCTGCATTTATACCTTTAGGTCTTTGGCCTGGAGTTATGGGTCAGTTTATGGTCTATTTCCCAATTACGTTATCCGTTGTTTTAGGTTCGTCTTTATTTGTCGCAATCTTCTTTAATTCAGTATTAGTCTCTCAATTTATGACGGTAGAAGATAAGGATATGCCAATAAAACGTATCATTATTATCTCTTCTATTGTTGCTCTTATTGGTCTTTTTATATTTATGGTTGGAGGCACCTATAGAGGATTAGGAAGTGTAATGATATTTACGGCTATTATGCTTTGGGTATATCGTTTTGTACTCCGAAAAATGGCAAACTATTTCCAGACTAAAGTATTAACCCGTCTCGAAAACTGGTATGAAAGGCAATTGAAAAGCGCACTTACTGGAATACGCCCATATATATTAACTGCCGGTACATTTTTATTATTAATCGCTGCATTTATGGCTTTTGGGGCTTCATTGAGCACTCAACGAACAAAAGTTGAGTTTTTTCCTGACAATAAACCAAATCAGATTATTGTTTATATAGAATTTCCTCAAGGAACAGATATTGAAAAGACGAATAGTATTACTAAGGAGATAGAGAAAAAAGTGTATTCTGTTATCAACGAGAGTAGTTATATGGATGGTGACCACAATTTCCTAGTAGAAAGTGCTGTATCGCAAGTTGGTGAAGGTGCTGGAAACCCAAATAATGATGGAGGTTCTGCAGCAGAAATGCCTCATAAGGGAAAAATTACTGCATCCATGCGTGAATATAAATATAGACGTGGAGAAGACCTGTCTCTTATACACATCTGACGCTGCCGACGAATAGAGA
>CAJXUO010000322.1 GCA_913061425.1 uncultured Lutibacter sp. | reverse complement strand
GGATTATCACTTTTAAAACTTTCTAAATTCAATAGGTCATCTCTCACGGGAGTTCCTGTTTTTATAATTTTATCTTTTGGGAAAAAACGATCTAATTTATCATATGCTACACAAATTTTATCTACCTTTTTAGCCAATAATTTATTCGTAATTCCAGGAAATGAATTTTGTTCTTGTATCAGCGTTGGAATATTTTTTCTATTCGCCATATACAGTGTCGGTCCACTTGCAAAACCTCCAGTACCTATTACTATTGTAGGCTTAAACTTCTTTACAATTTCATTAGCATTCCACAAACTACTTATCAATTTAAAAGGAAAAGAGAAGTTTTTTATTGACAAACTTCTTTGAATTCCTGAAATCCACAAGCCCTTAATTTCATATCCATTTTGCGGTACTTTTTCCATTTCCATTCTTCCCTTAGCACCAACAAATAAAAAATTTGACTCAGGAAGTCTCCTTTTTAATTCATTTGCAATTGCTATTGCAGGATAGATGTGCCCTCCTGTTCCACCACCACTCAATAATACATTAATCGATTGCTTCATGTAATATATTTAATGGGTTATCATGCTCTAAATCGATCGGGCTCTCATCTTTTGAAGAACTCACACTTAATATCATTCCTATTGCAAAACAGGTCATCCAAATTGATGTTCCTCCACTACTTATTAAGGGTAAAGTTTGACCTGTTACAGGAAACAAATGAACCGCAACTGCCATATTTATTAATGCCTGAAAAATAATTGGAAGACCAACACCTATGACTAACAATGTTGCGAAAATTGTCTGTGCATTTTTAGCAACCATCATTATTCTAAATAGCAATAAAAAGTAAACTAAAGCAACTCCTATTCCGCCTAAAATCAGCCCATACTCCTCAACAATAATTGCATAAATAAAATCTGATGAAGACTGTGGTAAAAAATTCTTTTGCACACTTTTTCCTGGTCCTCTTCCTGCAATTCCACCAGTAGCAATCGCTATTTTTGCTTTCTCAACTTGATATGCTTCTTTAGCATTTTTATCAGAAAAATTTTCAATTCGACTGATCCAAGTATCCACTCTATTTGGCATTAAAGTTGGGAATATTTTTGCTGTTCCAATAAAAAGAGTAAGAATTATTAAGCCTAGACCTAAAACAAATCCAATGTATTTTATGGGATATCCTCCGAGGAATGTCAACACCAAAACCATACAAAACAGTATGGCTGTTGTAGAGAAATTTGCTGGTAAAATCAATATTAAAATGGCACCAACTGGTAACCATAATAACAATAGACTCTCTTTAAAATCAATAATTTCATCTTTCTTTTTTGCCAAATATCTCGCCACATAAGTCATCACAACTAATCCTGCAAGTGTAGATGTTTGAAACCCTATACCTACAAAAGGAATTCTAATCCAACGGCTAGCATTTGCTCCGCCAATTTCATTTCCTTGAACAAGTGTAAATAGTAATAACACAAAAACTAATGGAAGCATTAAGACAGAACCACCACTAAAGTATCTATATGGAATCTTATGAACACCAAACAAAATTATAAAACCTAAACTCAATAAAATAGCATGTTTTATTAATATAGAAAACGTACTTGATGC
This sequence comes from uncultured Lutibacter sp., assembly GCA_913061425.1. Taxonomy (GTDB): domain Bacteria; phylum Bacteroidota; class Bacteroidia; order Flavobacteriales; family Flavobacteriaceae; genus Urechidicola. Next base: position 910 of record CAJXUO010000322.1, on the reverse strand, counting down.
TGATTCAACAACATAAACTAGGTTTGTACTTGCACTATAAATTGGCATAAATGAAAATACAGCAAGCATAATTATGATTGCCCATATTGCTCTATCACCTTTTATATTTTTAATTATGCTACTCATTATTTTATAATTCTCTTATCGCTTGCTTAAATTGACGTCCTCTATCTTCATAGTTTTCAAACAAATCAAAACTTGCACATGCAGGAGATAACAATACTGTATCGCCTTTTTCCGCAATTTTATAAGCAACTTTTACCGCTTCTTCTGCACCTTGAGTTTCAACAATCAAATCAATTACATTTCCAAAAGTTTTTATAATCTTGTCGTTTTCTATACCCAAACAAATAATTGCTTTTACTTTTTCGCGGACTAAAGGCATTAAATCAAAATAGTCATTTCCTTTATCTACCCCTCCTACTATCCAAACCGTTGGTGTTGTCATACTATCTAATGCGTAAAAAGTTGCATTGATATTAGTCGCTTTAGAGTCATTTATATATTTAACGCCATTTATCTTCAACACTTCTTCTAACCTATGCTCTGCCCCTTCAAAATCTTCTAAACTTTCTCTAATGGTCTGCTTTCTTACTTTCAATAATTGAGCAGTCATTGCTGCTGCCATTGAATTTTTTACATTATGTTTCCCTTGTAATGCTAATGATGTAATTTCCATCTTAAATTCTTCTTTATTTGTCTTAATTATTATTTCTTCGTTTTCTATATATGCTCCTTTTTCAAACTTCTTTTCTAAAGAAAAAGGCATTAATTGCGCTCTTGTTTTATTATTTTTCAACCAGTTTAATATGATTTCATTATCACTATCGTAAATCAAAAAATTATTTTCTGTTTGATTCATTATTATTCTAAATTTTGAATCGACATAGTTTTCTAAATTGTTATCATA
>CAJXUO010000321.1 GCA_913061425.1 uncultured Lutibacter sp. | reverse complement strand
AGAAAAAATAAAGGTAAAAAATAGTAGGTAATCATGGGAGTTCGTAAAAAATTAAGAGCACAACAGTTAAAAGAAGAGAAGAAGCAACTTGTAGTTGCTAAGCTTACAGGTTGTCCTACATCACCGAGAAAAATGCGTTTAGTTGCAGATTTGATTAGAGGAGTTGGAGTTGAAAGAGCACTTCAAATCTTAAAATTTAATGCTAAAGAAGCGTCTATAAATCTTGAGAAATTATTGTTGTCTGCTATTGCAAATTGGCAAGCAAAAAATGAAGGATCGAGTATAGAAGATGCTGAACTATTTGTAAAAGAAATTTTTGTAGATAGCGCAGGAATGTTAAAAAGATTAAGACCAGCACCGCAAGGTCGTGCACATAGAATTAGAAAACGTTCTAATCACGTTACTTTAGTGTTGGGTAATAAAATTGTTGAAAGCAAATAATCAAGTAGAATGGGACAAAAAACAAATCCAATAGGAAATCGTTTAGGAATTATCAGAGGATGGGAATCTAACTGGTATGGTGGAAATGACTACGGAGATAAACTTGCAGAAGATGATAAAATAAGAAAGTACATACGTGCTAGATTATTTAAAGCGAGTGTATCAAGAGTAATTATTGAACGCACACTTAAACTTGTAACCGTTACTATCACTACTGCTAGACCTGGTATTATTATCGGAAAAGGTGGCCAAGAGGTAGACAAGTTAAAAGAAGAGTTAAAGAAAATTACTGGGAAAGAGGTTCAGATTAACATATTTGAAATCAAACGCCCAGAACTTGATGCAACATTAGTAGGAGCAAGTATTGCCCGTCAAATTGAAAGCAGAATTTCATACAGACGTGCAATTAAAATGGCAATAACTGCTGCAACTAGAATGAATGCAGAAGGAATAAAAGTTCAAATTAGTGGACGTTTGAATGGTGCTGAAATGGCACGTTCTGAACACTATAAAGAAGGAAGAATTCCACTTTCTACTTTTAGAGCTGATATTGATTATGCATTTGTAGAGTCTAATACTACCTATGGAAAATTAGGAATTAAAGTATGGATTATGAAAGGCGAGGTTTATGGAAAAAGAGAGTTATCACCACTTGTAGGTTTATCAAAAAAGCAAAGTGGAGGTAAATCAGGAGGAGGAAAGAGACAACCACGTAAGAGAAAATAAATTTTTAGAATTTAGAACTAGAAAAGATGTTACAGCCAAAAAGAGTAAAATATCGTAAAGTACAGAAAGCAAAGGGTAATATGAAAGGTAATTCTGGAAGAGGAACACAACTTTCAAATGGAACCTTTGGTATTAAATCATTAGACCAAAATTTGCTTACATCTCGTCAAATCGAAGCAGCTCGTATTGCAGCGACTCGTCATATGAAAAGAGAAGGTCAATTGTGGATTAAAATTTTCCCAGACAAGCCTATTACTAAGAAACCATTAGAAGTACGTATGGGTAAAGGTAAAGGTGCTCCAGAATATTTCGTAGCAGTTGTGAAACCAGGAAGAATAATGTTTGAAGTAGGTGGTGTACCTATGGATGTAGCAAAAGAAGCATTGCGTTTAGCGGCACAAAAATTGCCAGTTAAAACAAAGTTTATTATTGCTAGAGATTTTGATAACGCTTAATCGATATAAGTAATGAAACAATCAGAAATTAAAGAATTATCAATTGAAGATTTACAAGAGAAACTTGTACAATTGAAAAAAAATTATACTGATCTTAAAATGGCACATGCAATTTCACCATTGGAAACACCAATGCAATTGAAAGCCCTTAGAAGAACTGTAGCTAGATTAGCAACAGAGTTAACTAATAGAGAAGTACAATAGTATTAAAGATGGAAAAAAGAAATCTTAGAAAAGAGAGAATAGGTGTTGTTTCAAGCAATAAAATGGATAAGTCTATTGTAGTTGCTGAAGTTAAGAAAACAAAACACCCTATGTACGGAAAATTCGTTTTAAAGACGAAAAAGTACGTTGCACACGACGAAACAAATGATTGTAACATTGGAGACACTGTTAAAATTATGGAAACGCGTCCGATGAGTAAATCTAAACGTTGGAGATTAGTAGAAATCCTAGAAAGAGCTAAATAAATTATGTTACAGACAGAATCAAGATTAAAAGTAGCTGATAATACTGGAGCAAAAGAAGTTTTAGTAATTCGTGTTTTAGGTGGTACTAAAAAGCGTTATGCTTCTATTGGAGACAAAATTGTTGTTTCAATAAAACAAGCTACGCCTAACGGAACAGTTAAAAAAGGTACAGTTGCAAAAGCAGTTGTTGTTCGAACTAAAAAAGAAATTAGAAGAAAAGATGGATCTTATATCCGCTTTGATGATAATGCTTGTGTATTGTTAGATAGCAATTCAGGAGAAATGAAGGGAACACGCGTTTTTGGACCAGTAGCAAGAGAACTTCGTGATAAGCAATTCATGAAAATTGTATCATTAGCACCTGAAGTGCTTTAATAAACTATAAGAAACGATGGCAAAATTAAAGATAAAATCAGGAGATAC
>CAJXUO010000320.1 GCA_913061425.1 uncultured Lutibacter sp. | reverse complement strand
CCTCTCTATTCGTCGGCAGCGTCAGATGTGTATAAGAGACAGCTATTTTGCTGCAGTAACTTCTTCTATGGAAATGGCAAAAGCTAAAGGGCCATATTCAACGTTCAAAGGTTCGCCAATGAGCGAAGGAGAATTCCAATTTAATATGTGGAATGTTTCTGAAGATGATTTAAGTGGTCGTTGGGATTGGAAAAAATTACGTAAGCAAGTAATGAAAAACGGAGTTCGTAATTCATTATTAGTCGCACCAATGCCTACAGCATCTACTTCACAAATATTAGGAAACAATGAAGCATTTGAACCATATACTTCTAATATCTATACTCGTAGAGTATTATCTGGCGAGTTTATTGTTGTAAACAAGCATTTATTAGAAGATCTAGTAGAACTAGGACTTTGGAATAATACAATGAAAGAAGATATAATGAGAGCCAATGGTTCTATTCAACATATCGAATCTATTCCGCAGGATTTAAAAGAGTTATATAAAACTGTTTGGGAGTTGAGTATGAAAGATATTATTGATATGGCACGTCAAAGAGGGTACTTTATTGACCAATCTCAATCTATGAACTTATTTATGCAAGATCCTGATTATGCAAAACTAACGTCTATGCATTTCTATGCTTGGAAAAGTGGTTTGAAAACAGGAATGTATTATCTAAGAACAAAATCGGCAGTGAATGCAACTCAATTTACAGTTTCTAACAAGAAAAAAGTTGAAGAGGCGCCATTGACTCCAGAAGAATTAAAAGCAATGTTAATCGCATCTCAGAACAATCCAGAGGATTGCGATATGTGTGGATCATAAGGGCTTATTTAATTCCAAAAGTGTTTAAAACCTCAACAAATTTTTATTTGTTGAGGTTTTTTTTATTGAGTTAAAAACAGAAGGATAGACAAGCTTAGGAATGGAATCAAAAATAAATTCAAGTAATCTGATGATCAGAGAAAGTTGATTTACAGCAATACATTGTAAACTGTCAGGAAGTAAAAAAGGGAATTCTAAAACATAAAAAAGGTGCGAAATTTCGCACCTTTTTTTATTGAATAACCTATAGTTTACTTTTTAGAAGCATATAATTCTAACAAACTCATTGTTGCTTTAATTAAATCTTCGGTCTCTAATAAAACACTAAAGTAAAGTGTTGTGTTCTTTGGACTAGATTCTGTTGTTCTGGTACGCTCAACTTGTTTTTGAGCATAGATAGAAACATCTTTTAATAAATCTTTCTTATCTTCAATTAGTGCAGGTATTTGATCAAATGCACGTAAATCAAACGCAGCTTGGATTTTAGTAAATAACCCACTTAATTTCTTATCAATCTCTTTCAATTCTTTTGATTGATTTTTCTTTAATGCATTGTGATTGTTATTGATATGCTTGTGACTTACTTTTGAAATAAACCCAACTGATTGAGCAATGTCTTGTAAATCTCCAATCACATCAATATAAAAAGTACTAGCACTTACTGAGGTGTCATCAAGGTTTTTAATAAAATAGAAAATGTTGTTTTGTAAATCTTCAATTTCAGATTCTAATTTTACAACCGCTTTTTTATTTTTCTTTAAAATTGATAAATCTTGATTTATCAATCCATTAATTGCGTTCTCGTTAATCTTACCAACTCTTTTTAGCACTTTAGAAATATTATCTGCACTTTCTTCAATTACTCCTTGTACAGATTTACTCTCACTTCTATTTAGACTGTCTTCAGCCTTCGTCTCTTTCGATTTTTTTACATGATTGATAGAGTTTCTTGCCAATAATAAAATTGCTAAGAATAACAATACTGCAATCATAGCTGCACCTCCTAAATGAATTAAGTAGGCAGCCGCTCCTGCTGCAATGAATGCCGTAATTGCAGTTCCAAACCATCCACCGATAACATTTAAAACTCCTGCAACTCTGTAAACTGCACTTTCACTTCCCCAAGCTCTATCCGCAAGTGAAGTTCCCATAGCAACCATAAACGTTACATAGGTTGTAGATAAAGGCAATTTATAAGAAGTAGCAATTGAAATTAAAACTCCTGCAACCATTAAGTTTACTGCAGCACGTACCATATCAAATGCAGGCAACTCATGTGTTTTCCCTTGAGCCAATTGTATCACTGGTTTTTCAAACTGCTTATCTATCATCTTTTGAAAAGATTTTGGAGTGGCGTAAGAAATATATTTTGACAACAACATAGAGCTTCTTACTAACGCTCTAGAAAGAGAATTTGGTTGGAAACGCTCTGGCGTGTCTCCTTGACTTGAAAGGTCAATAGATGTTTTTAATACTGCTTTTGCTTTTGAAGAAAACCATAATGTCAATACCATAATCATTCCAGCAATGAATAGCAATAATGTAGGCGTTGGAACTTTTTTACCTAACACGTCCATAGCAAATTCATTGGCTGCCAATCCATTTATATTAACTAATGGATCTATAAATGCTTGATAAGATTGCCAAGCAGCAATAGGGACTCCAATAAAGTTTACTAAATCGTTTCCTGCAAATGCCAATGCTAAAGC
>CAJXUO010000319.1 GCA_913061425.1 uncultured Lutibacter sp. | reverse complement strand
GGAGATGTGTATAAGAGACAGATGTTTAGTTTCTTTGAAAAAGAGGAACTACAATAGTTTTCTAATAATATCTTCTTCAGAAACTCCTTCTGCTTCAGCCTTATAATTCTTAACTATTCTATGTCTTAAAATTGGATAGGCAACTGCTTTTACATCTTCAATATCTGGCGAAAATTTTCCATGAATTGCTGCATTTACTTTAGCGGCAATTATCAAATTTTGTGAAGCCCTTGGTCCTGCTCCCCAATCAATGAAATTATTCACAATCTCTTCTGAAAATTCAGAATTAGGTCTTGTTTTAGAAACAAGTTTAACAGCATATTCAATAACATTGTCTGCAACAGGAATTCTTCTAATTAATTTTTGATACGCTACAATTTCATCAGCAGTAAAAAGTGATTTCACATCAGCAACTTCGTTCGTTGTTGTTTTTTTAACAACTTCAACTTCTTCAGAAAAAGTTGGATACTTCAACAAAATCGAAAACATAAAACGATCTAATTGGGCTTCAGGTAATGGATACGTTCCTTCTTGTTCTATTGGGTTTTGAGTCGCTAAAACGAAGAATGGAAGTGCTAACTTATGATGTTGACCAGCAACAGTAACGGTACGTTCTTGCATTGCTTCTAGAAGTGCTGCTTGTGTTTTTGGAGGTGTACGGTTAATTTCATCTGCCAAAATAATATTAGAGAAAATTGGCCCTTTAATAAATTTAAAGTTTCTCTTTTCATCCAATATTTCACTTCCTAAAATATCTGAAGGCATTAAATCTGGTGTGAACTGAATACGCTTAAAGTCCAGTCCAATCGCTTTTGCTATTGTATGAACAAGTAATGTTTTAGCTAGACCAGGAACGCCAATTAATAAGGAATGACCACCAGCAAAAATTGAATACAAAACATGATCTACAGTTTCATGCTGTCCAACAATAACTTTTGATATTTCAGATTTAAGTTGTTTGTACTTAATTCCAAGTTCCTTAATTGCCGCTACATCAGACATAACTATTTAATCTTTTTTCCAGTTTTTATCAAACGTACAATCTTTGTGATCTTTATTAATTTTGATATACGTATCAGCAATTTTATCTTTTGCCCATTTCTCTACAGTTTCTTCTTTCTTCTTTTGAAGTGCTAGAGATTGAATTTTTACATAATCATCAATATAATCAGCGATATGTGACTCTGTTTTAGATTTTAACAATATAATTTTAAACATCTTTTCACCTTCTCTAGTTTCATCATAAAAAGGTGCTGTTGTTTCACCAACCTGAAGTCCTGCTACACGAGAATATAATGTTGGATCCATTCTAGTTAATTCAAAATTAGAATCTCCCGTAACCGGATTTACAATAATTCCTTTATTTGTTTTTGTTGCTTTTTCTCCTGAATAATCTTTTACAGCATCTTCAAATGAAATTGAGCCTTTCTTTAACTCTACAGTCAATTTTTCTAATGTTTCTCTAGCATCCTTCAGTTTGTTCTCATCAATTTCTGGCTGAATTAATATATGGCGCAAATCAATTTGCTGTCCTTTTATTTTTTCAACTTTAATAATATGATATCCGAAATCGGTTTCAAAAGGCTCTGAAACTTGACCTTCATCTAAACTAAATGCAACTTCTTTAAACTCTTTTACAAAACCACTCTCTCGAGTTATTGTATAAGCTCCACCAGAACCCATTCCACTACCAGAAGCTGATGGGTCATCAGAATTCAAAATCGCTTTCATATTCATACTAGCGCCATATTCTATATCAACTTTGATTTTGTTAAGCTTAGCAATGATTCTATTTATCTCTTCTTCAGTTGGTTTAGCATAAATAACTATTTGTGATATCTCAATTTCGGCACCAAACTCAGGTAAATTTCCTTCATCTTTTAAGTTATTAAAGTATGTTCTTACTTCATCTGGTGTAACACTCACCTTTTCAGTAATACTTTCTCTTTCTCCCTGAATCAATAATTGTTCTCTTTGGATTTCTGCTAATTCCTTTCTTAAATCTTCCTCATCATTAAATCCATAAAATTCTGCAACTTTAGCAACACTACCTAATTGTTGTGAAAACGAACCAATTGTCTTATCAACTTGCTCTGCAACTCTATCTTCAGAAATAGGAATACTATCAATTACTGCATGATGTGCTATTAATTTTTGAGTCATTATTTCTTCAAGCATCTCGCAATCGGTTAATTTAATTTTACCTTCACTTCGTTGCTCAATCTCTAATCTGAACTTGTCAATATCAGAATCTAATACTATGTTTTTTCCAACAACCGCTGTTACACCATCTAATTTTATTCTTTCTTGAGAAAAAATTTGAGTTGATAGCATTAAGCATGTTAATACTAATGTTGTTCTTTTTATGGTTTTAATATCTTTCAAATTTTTGGTTTTTAATCGCATCATTTAATAATTCTACTTCTATTGTTCTTAATAATTCTAATTTCCTTTTATGTAATATTATTTGCTTTATTGTAGGTTTCACATAACTCATTGGTGCTATATCATTCCTTTTCAACACATTATTAACAG
>CAJXUO010000318.1 GCA_913061425.1 uncultured Lutibacter sp. | reverse complement strand
CATTAGTAATTTCAAATGCACCAAGTGTTCATTCCTTTTCATTTGGTAAAACTTCTGATGGAAAATGGGTAATTTTAGGTGGTAGAATTGATGGATTACATCAAAGACAGCCTTTTGCTGCTTTTTTAGAAAACGATAATAATAAAAATGTATACGTTATAGATCCAATTGCAAATCAAACTTGGAGTACTTCTATAGGTGTTTTACCAGCTTCATTATTTGAACAATTACAATCTACAAATCAAGAGTTTGTTCAAAGAGGGAATACCTTGTATACTATAGGAGGCTACGGTTATAGTGCGACCCAAAACGATCATATTACACATAATAAACTCACAGCGATAGATGTGAATGGTCTTGCTGAAGCAGTTATAAACGGAACTCTAATTACACCCTATTTCAGACAAATATCAGATGCCAACCTCGCAGTAACTGGTGGACATTTAGGCTTACTAAATAATGTGTTTTACTTGTGTGGCGGACAATATTTTGAAGGCAGATACAACCCTATGGGACCAAATAATGGACCTGGATTTATCCAAAATTATACAGATGAAATTAGAACCTTTCAAATTAATGATGATGGCACAAACTTAACAATAGCAAATTACGTTGCTCAACATGATACCAATAATTTACATAGAAGAGATTATAATATGGCGCCACAAATTTTTCCAAATGGCACCGAAGGATTTACCATGTTTAGTGGTGTTTTTCAACATACAGCAAATTTACCATGGTTAAATACAGTCGATGTTACAGCATCTGGCTACACGGTTAACAATACATTTAATCAATATCTAAGTCAGTATCATAGTGCTAAAATTCCAATTTATGATGCGTCAAACAACATTATGCACACTTTATTTTTTGGAGGTATGAGTCAATATAAATTAGATAGTAATGATAACTTAGTTCAAGACAATAATGTGCCCTTTGTAAAGACTATAAGTAAAGTGTCAAGATTTAGTGATGGCTCTATGTTAGAAAGTATGTATTATACTGATATAGGTTGACTTTTTTTTGTTAATATTTCCACGTTCAAAAGATTTTTTTCAGCCGTTTAGAAGGCAAAAAAATAGTTTGAACTAGGCCTGTTTTTAAATTGTTAGTTCAGGTAAATTTACATTATTTTTTCGATAGGACTTGTATTTGATATTAGGATTGAGATGGACTTCAGCAGGTTTTCTGAGATCCAGGCTAAAATGAGTTCTCAAATTGTTATAAATATAGACGGCTTGCTGTGTCATTTTTTGTGCTAATTCAGTGTTCTTAATAGTTTGTTTTAATCCATATTCATATTTAAGAGTTCTGTTAATTCGCTCTGCCACGGCATTTTCATAAGGGTCATATTGTTCAGTCATGCTCATTGTAATTCCATTTTTCTCTGCCAATGTTGTGTACTTTGGGTTGCAATATTGAAACCCTCTGTCAGAATGATGAATAAGCTTTTGATTGGTATATTTTCTGTTTTTAATAGCCATATTGAGGGCATCTGTGCAAAGTGATGTTCTCATATGGTTATCGAGTTTATATCCCATTATTTGCTTAGAATAGGCGTCTGTTACTAATGCTAGATAGTTGTGACCATTTTCAGTTTTAATGTATGTAATGTCGCTAACCCAAAGTTGTTCTGGTCGATTAGGAACATGGTCTTTGACCAGATTCTTATATTTTTTGTACATATGGTTTGAGTTTGTCGTTATGATGTAATTTTTAGTTTTGGGAATTAAAAGATTATTTAGTCTGAGCAAGCGATAGAACTTGTCTCTACCAATCTTAATATTAGCTTCATTAAAATTAACTTTAAGTTCCGCATATAGTTTAATTCCACCAGTTTTAGAGCCTACTTTTTTACGGTAGTCCTTCACCATTTTAATCATTTTTTGATGCTCTATTTCTTTTTTTTGTTGAGTTCTTAGTCTTTTGTAGAAGGCTTGTTTAGATATCCCAAAACATCCATAGAGCCATTTTCTCTTATACGCTGTTTTTTCTTTAGCTCTATCTCTTTTGCTAATGTTTTGGGCAATGACTTTTTTGACATATCCACTCCAGTAATAAGTTCCATATCAGCGATAATGTCTTGTTGGAAGTCTTTTTGGAACTCAAGTTCTTCAATCTTTTCCTTTAGTTTTTTAATTTCATTGTTTTTACTCATACCCATATTTTGTTGTACTAAGGTACTGTATTTTCTTAACCAATAGGATATGGTTGTTCTAGGAATATCATATTTTTTAGAAGCTTGGTTATTGGATATCTGACCATTTAAGATTTGGTCAACGACTAAAAGTTTAGTCTCTAAAGTTGCTTTTTGGTAGCTTTTTTTTAGCCAGTGTTCATTTTGTGTTTTCATAAGTGACTGTAATTAATTGATTAATTTTTAGTCAACCTATTTCAGGAAAGTACATTTTCGGCATTAAACCCAACGGTCTAGTATAAGAATAGTAGCGGATTTTGAAACGCTAACTTTTCGGTTGAACACAGCTCTTTCTTATACTGTCTCTTATACACATCTGACGCTGCCGACGAATAGAGAGG
>CAJXUO010000317.1 GCA_913061425.1 uncultured Lutibacter sp. | reverse complement strand
GTCGAGGAATAGCGAATGGCTTAACTAGAGAGCAATCGCTTGATAAGTTCAGCAATGACCGAGCTAAAATGTTTCAGGAAAATATTAAAAGCGAAATGATCGATATTAAGAGAGTAAGCGGTACTGATTTCGATAGCGAAGATCTTGAATACCGTAATTTGTGGTGACTTAAGTTGGGTAGTATAAAAACTTGTCACACAAAGAGTTATTTACTAATTTTTATATTTTTCAATTAACGAGCTAGTCTTCTTTTCAAGGGCTTCTTTCAGTGGATCTAATTCACTTTTTGGATAAATAAAATCATGTGTTATACCTTTATCTTTAAGGTAATCCATGGCAAAAGGCTTTAAGTTTCGATTGATCTTTATTTTTCGTTCGTCCAATGAGCAACGCTCTTTCAATCTATACATTAGAACATCGTACGGAACAGCATCACCATTAAAATATACGCAGCCTTGTTGATTACGTATTCTAAGGTTATGCTCAAAGCAGGGCTCTCTTAACTCAGGGAACTCAATATTTTCAGACAAAAAATTATACTCGGACGCTATTTCTGTTAAATCATTCTCGGATTCATCAATAAAATATTGCCCATTAAGAGTAAGTTTATTTATAGTACCTACCCACTCAATTGTATTTGTTTGGTATAGACATGCATAATCAGAATTATGCCTAACATCATCTTTATAATCGAATGCAAAAAATAGTGCTACATAGGCCGATTTTGTTAAGTCTATGATATTTGTTGGCAATCCATAATGTTGTGCTAAGGCGAGATAAAAGTTAGCATCTAACTTATCTTTTTCTTTAGGTAAATTAATAGACAGCCCTAGTTCTTTAGCACAATATTCGGCGAACTCTAGAATCATTTTGTCATGAAGATCAGAATAATCATTATTTCCGCAACTTTCATTTAAATACTGTGATAGCTCTTCAAAGGTAGTGATTCTAGGTAATTTAAATACTTCGAAAAAATTACGGTAAAAAGTTGACGTTATCATCCACTCAGCTTCACATTGTCCTCTAAATAGAGGTGTTCTTTCTGATTGTTGTGATAAGCAATAAAGCTCCTCAAGTAACTCGGTTAATTCATCCTCTGTATTGATCTCATTTGTGTACCATAAGGCTTTGTCTTGAATCATTATCATCTCCATTTTTTAGAAATAGACATTATGAGTGTATTAGTAATTTAGATACTAATGGTAACTGGTTACAGTGTGTAATCAGCAAAACAACGGCAGGTTAGATAATTCAGAGTAATATTTAACAGAAAATACGTCAGTACTATTACCAACAAAGATCAATACAGATCTTAAGCTTTGCCTTCTTTGTGGTAGAGTTTTGTTTTAATAGTTATCCCAGACGTAATTAAACATGAAAGATTTCGATAAAATTCTTCTCAAACCAAATATTGACCCTATCGATAGCAATACTCAGCGTATACGCCGAAACCTAATAGTTACCTCTGTTATTGCATTTTTTTTTGTTATGGCTTCATCTGGCGTTGACATTAAGAATAGTAGCTTTGCGGGAATTAAATTTTATGACCTAAACGGCGATGCTGTATTAGTTTTAATATTACTTTCACTTATATATTTTTTAGTGCATTTTATTTGGGCTTCATCAGATTATATAAAAGAAAATCGGTTTAGATTAACAGGGGTCGCAATTCCAATGGTTCGAGGCGGAGCTATGTTTGCGTCTGATGATGATCTAGAGCCAAACGTTGATAATGCTCGCCAATCTTCAATGTGTTCATGGTGGCAAAGAGAAAAAAATAGAGCTATTGATTATCAACGGTTAATAGATGATATGAAAAAAAATATTAACAATGATAAAAATGAGCAAGCTATCAATGCTTTATCTACAAGGCTTAATGAAATGGAAAATAAAGCTTCATATATCACCGAGGCTTTACAACGTTTTGAGTCAGGATTTTGGAAATATCAAGTTAGCCAACTATTGCGTTGGACTATCTTAGACTTTGGGCTACCAGTTATTATTGGTTGTTTTGCGTTCCTATTGATTTGTCTTAAATTGATTGGTTATTAATTAGACTTGCCAGTCCAAACCCACTTACCGCCAATCAGCAGGGTCAAGAGAGTAAGAGGTATCAACAATAGCGCGATAGCATATATCCTATAGTTATCACGCCAAATAATATTTTGATCTCTTGCGCTAATAGCCTCATCAAACATTTCCTTAGGGTCTAAAAGGTGCTTAGTTGCATAATCTGAATCGATCCTTTTATACCAAATATCACTTTGCTCTTGCCAACCAATAGCCCTAGAGCCAGCTTGATAAGACTCATACCCGCAGTATATTGCCAATGGCAGCAACACAAGCCATAAGCGTACTCCTCTTTTAAACCAAACTTTCATATGTCCTCACGGAAATTTAATAGCATACTTATTCGAATGAATTTTTATAGTTAATATTTCTAGTATAAAGCCGTTAATCTAACCTAATAATCAGCAGATATAAGCTTATTAAATTTAATAGAGTTCTGGTTATATCTGTCTCTTATACACATCTCCGAGCCC
>CAJXUO010000316.1 GCA_913061425.1 uncultured Lutibacter sp. | reverse complement strand
ATATTATTCCATGCGGAATTCGTGGTAAAGCAGTGACTTCTATGCATGCAGAATTGGGTGAAGAACTAGATATTGAAGAAGTAAAAGAAAAAATTAAAAAGCATTTTTGTACGCTTTTTGAAGCAGAATTTATTTAACTCTCTTCGTTAAAATACACCTTATAAAACTTCATTTTTCTTTCTTCATCAAACCCTTTTTCAATATACTCGTGTGATGCGTCAGGTGCATCAACATCCAGTTTAATTTGGATATGAGTATCTAATTTTATTTCCGTTTTAATCTTCGTTTTTTGCTTTTTTAAAACTACTGGAGAGACCGAAAATTGATTTCTAATAACAACATCGTTTTGCTCTTCAAAATGTTTCTTATAATCATCAAACATGGTTTTCTTTTGAGCATCCTCTTCAAAAACCTCATCTTTAAAATCATGAATATTTACGTGTTCGTTTTCCTTAAAAAAGTCAACTGTTTGTGCTAAAAACTTACTTTTCTCTTGCATTCCAAAATCCTCTTTGATGATTTCGTCAGAAAAGTCTTTACACATCTCAATATAGTTTTGTGTATGTTGATTACTATCATCGGCAAGCTTCACATTCAAGAAGTTTTTAATCCAATATTGAGCATCATAATTATTATTATCTAAACTCAAAATAACCTTCCCTTCAGCATCAGAATAATTGACAATCAAACATCCTTTATCTAATTTTTTGGTACTTATTCCTTTCTGCACATACACATCTAAACAATCATCTTCCATGTGTGTTTGAAAGAAATCTATTTTATTTTCTATCTTAAAAATTCCAACTGCATTGGTGATGGTTTCTTTAAATTCAACATCTTCAAAAAGCGCAATAATTACATCTCCTGTTTTTATTTGTGCAGAATTAGACTGCTCAAATAAATGATTTACAATATGTTGTGAGACTTCTACAAAAGAAGATCCGTCTTGAAAAATTTGATGCGTATAACTGTTGATTTCATTTAAATCAATATTTGCATGATGATTAAATCGAAAACTCTCTGCAATATTAGCATATGGTTTTAACAAAAAAGGGAGCATTAATTCATAACTATCTTTATCAAAAGTCATTTCTTTTTCAGAAAAAATATTGGTAGCACTATTAAACTTATTACCAACTTTATGAATTATAAATTTTGAGATTGTGGCTCTGCTTCTTTTAATCATTGTTTACTTTTTTTTTACGAAATACAAATGTACGTGTTTTACTGAATTACAAGTCTCAAAAACATCATAATAAATTTTGTTAGAGAACAATTACAACGTGACGCTCTAAGTTATTATCACTAACTTTACATATCGCACGATAAAATTTATTAAAACGAAATCTTATCTGAATGTTGCCCACAATTAAAAAAACACCTCGTTGAAAAAAATATTAATTTCACTTTTTATGACAATACTAGTAATTTCCTGTAAAACTGAGGAAATGAAACTTATTACAGTAAATGAAAATCCTCTAATCCAATATTATAAGATTGGTCAGAATGTTTCAATATTAAGTTCTGATTTTCAAATGGGAGAAGAAAATGAGTCTTGCAAAAAAGGAGTTACATTAATTTTAAACGGAGATTTTAAAGGTGGAGAAACTGAGTTCTTAAAAGCTTCATCTATCAATCCAAACAGTATCATTACTCTAAATAATTTAGGTAATTTGAAATATAAATTTAGAGAATTTCCCGATGCTATAAATTATTTCAATAAATCAATTACTTTATCGGATTCCACATACTTTCCTTCTGTTTTAAACCTTGGAAGATTATATGGACATATTGGAGAAGATAAAAAGGCTGAACAACTTTACAATTATATAATTGAAAAATCTGAAGTTGATTTCCTAATTGGAATTTCACATTTTGGATTGGCTAGAATGTATTTAGATTATGGTTGGGTTGAAAAAGCGGAATTATCATTTTCTAAATCGAAAACCATAATGAAACCATACAATGACTTTGACTCAGATATTGATTCTTTAAAAAAGAAAATCAAAAACTATAATTAACAAACTGTGGTCAACACTGTATAAAATTACACAATAACGATATCTACAATTATCATATGAAAAAATTATTAAAAATAGGTGTACTCTTAATAGGTCTTGTATTTATTTTATATCTATATCTTAACCAAGATTTTGAGAAAAGTGCGATAACCTTATATAAAAACGGACATATAATAACGTTAAACGAAAATCAACCAATAGCCGAAGCCATGTACATAGTAGATGGTAAAATAATAGACATAGGAACAAACAAAGAACTTGATACAAAAGAATTAAATAATATAACCGTAGTTGACTTGAAAGGCGCTACTGTGTTACCTGGATTTATCGATCCGCACACTCATTTTTCTATCAGTATGTTTTTGTCTGAAATGCACGATTTATCGGGATTTAAATTTAATTCAAATAAAGAAATTTGGGATGAATTTGAAAAGATAGTTGCAAATACA
Source organism: uncultured Lutibacter sp. (assembly GCA_913061425.1). Lineage (GTDB taxonomy): Bacteria > Bacteroidota > Bacteroidia > Flavobacteriales > Flavobacteriaceae > Urechidicola. The sequence goes on along the minus strand of CAJXUO010000316.1, from coordinate 90 downwards.
AAGAAGGGTGAATGGGTAATTTGTAAGGGAATTGACCCTATATTAGTAGCTGATTTAGTTCCGCCATCAATAGAATATTTAGATAGAATC
>CAJXUO010000315.1 GCA_913061425.1 uncultured Lutibacter sp. | reverse complement strand
AGGGAAAAGAACGATAAAAGAGTTTAGTTAATTTTTTTAATACAATATGTTAGACGATACAACAGTTGCAGTAAGTAAAGAGGAATCTTTACCATTAGGTAGTTTAAAGCAATATTTACACGATTGTGAATTAATTAATGATATCAAAAGTACGCTTGAAATTCGGAGATTTTCTGGCGGATTTTCAAATCTCACCTATTTATTACTAATAGAAAACAAAGAGTATGTCTTACGAAGACCTCCTTTTGGAGCCGTAAAGCGAGGGCACGATATGAGTCGTGAATTCAAAGTATTGTCTAATTTATATACTGAGTTTACAAAGATTCCAAAGGTATATTCTTTTACGGATGATATCTCTGTCATTGGCGCGCCATTTTATATAATGGAAAAGGCAAACGGAATTATTTTAGATTATCAAGAAGCAAAAAGAAGAGAGATTTCTCCAAACGGATTTAAGACTATTTCTAACACTTGGCTTGATACATATGTAGATTTACATAATGTAGATTATAAAAAGGCGGAACTTGCAGATTTAGGAAAACCAGAAGGTTATGTAGAGCGACAAGTTACCAACTGGACAAAGCAATATTTAAAAGCACAAACAGATGAAATTTTAGAATCAGAATTTGTGATGAAATGGCTGCAAAACAATCAGCCGAAAGAAAGTTCGAGCAGTTTGATTCATAACGATTTTAAGTATGATAATGTGATGTTTAAAGATGATTCTTGGACAGAAATCAATACTATTTTAGATTGGGAAATGTGTACCCTTGGAGATCCATTGATGGATTTAGGGACGTCGCTATCTTATTGGCTTACAGATTCTGATATGGATATGCTCAAAAAAGGATTGCCAAGTCCTACAGTTTTTGAAGGAAACCTAAGCAGATTAGAGATAGTAGAACAATACAGTAAAAAGAGCGGAAGACCCATTCACAATTTGGTGTTTTATTATGTGTATGGATTGTTTAAACTCTCAGTAATAGCACAGCAAATTTACTATAGATATCATAAAGGCTATACGACTGACAAGCGTTTTGCGTATTTTAATAAACACACGCAACTACTTTTTGTCATCGCAAAACAAGCAATACAAAAGAATCGAATAGATCAGTTGTTTTAGATAAACAAAAGAAAAAAGGGTTTGCATCAGGAGGAATGAACGCTGCATGCAAAGTTACTATTGTGATGGGGAAAACGGATCCAAACGCATCAAGATATACGCAACAGAGTATGATTGTAGTTCCTATGGATACTAAAGGGTTAACGATTGTTCGTCCGTTGTCTGTTTTAGGAAATTTTGATTCACCAGAAGGTCATGCAGAAATACTTTTAAAGGACGTAAGAGTTCCTGTAGAAAACATATTGTTAGGCGAAGGCAGAGGTTTTGAAATAGCACAAGGACGTTTAGGTCCTGGAAGAATTCATCATTGTATGCGTGATAGGTATGGCAGAACGCGCTACAGAAAGAACCACTTTTGGGAAACAATTACAAGAATATAGTAGTATTCGTCAAGATGTTGCAAAATCTAAATGTGAGATTGAACAAGCAAGATTGTTGACTTTAAAAGCAGCATATATGATGGATACTGTTGGCAATAAAGAAGCAACAGATATTATAGCAATTTAAAAAATTACTCTTCAAACTCAAAGTTTTCATAAAAGGCTAGCCAATACAATATGCTTTTGTCCTTGAATTGTTTTATTTATACTATTTGTGTTTGAAAAATCAGCTGGTTTAAAATTGTTGCTTTATTTACAGTTTCGATCCCGTAAACAAAATCATTTAATTTAGATTCACCTTCATCATTAGGAAGAGGAGAAGATCTTGTTAAAAAAAAGATCAGAAGTAACGACTTGTGCAAAGGGAAAATGTTCTTTAACAGTTTTCCATCTAGTTTCAACTAGAGGAATTGTATTGAATTGAATATTTTCTTTTTCTCCAAGAATTCCTTTTAATAACACTTGAGACCAAATAGTTTCTGTTTCTTCGTCCCAAGGAGTTAAATTACCGTTGAATAAATATCCTAAAACTCTAAAAAGACCATTTCTTTTAAATGCCACAGAGCTTTTTGTAATAGGGCAATAACTAAAAGTGTATTTGATACCTTGATACTCGTCATTTACTATTTCGTTATGCGTCATAAAAACATAAGGAAACACTTTCAAAGTGTTTCCTAAACTTAAAATACCAACCAATGGTACTTCACCAATATTAACTTCAGAAACTGAAGTGAATTCAGGATTTAGGGCTAGAGGAAATAGATTAAAAGTTCCAGATAGATCCTTTATATTTATAGCGTTTACATTCGTGCCAGTTGAATCTTCTTTTGAACAAGAAATAAGAATAAAAAAAATAAAAAATTGTTTTTTTCACAAGAAAATATTTCATTTTTATTAAATCTTAAAAAAACTTACAGATTTAGTTTTATGCAAGTAGTGTATTGTATTTTTAAACTTGTGTAGAACGTTTGGCTAATGTTTAGTTAATTACTTTATGCATATTATACTATACAATCTGTCTCTTATACACATCTCCGAGCCCACGAGACCTCTCTACATC